>CAYJIA010000029.1:7604-26927 GCA_964370115.1 uncultured Eubacteriales bacterium | reverse complement strand
TTCAAAAAATTTCGAGGTCTTGGAGCAGAGCTCCGAGTCGCTTTTCGCAAAAAGCCAAAAAAGAGAAAACTTTTTGCACGAAAAAAAGTTTTCTAATTAAAGAGGTTGAAATGGAAATCGAAAAATTATCAAAAAATTACACAGTTAGAAAACTTGCTGAAAAAGATGTCGACAAAATATTTTTATTTTATAGCAAGAATGAACTGTATTTTAAGCATCGTCCACCACTTCCTACAAAGGAAAGTGTGAGGGAGGACATGACTGCCTTGCCACCTAATAAAAGTATTGTGGATAAATTTTACATCGGATATTTTGACGGTGAAAATCTAGTGGCGGTCATGGATTTGATAAAGGATTACCCAGAAGAAAAAACTGCGTATATCGGACTTTTTATGATAGACGTAACAATCCAGAACGCTGGCGTCGGGACTAAAATTATCTCAGAAAACATAGATTTTTTACGCGGTTTAGGCTTTGGGAAAATAGAGCTTGGCTATGTAAAAACAAATCCACAGGCAAAGAGATTTTGGCATAAAAACGGATTTGTGGAGTTTAAAGAAATAGAGCAAGACGACTGTGTGATTGTCAAAATGAGAAAAGCACTATGAGTGAGGAGCAAAATGGAGAGCGAAATTTTTTATAAAAAAGAAAACCTACTTATGAGAACGGCAAAAAAAGAAGATATGGACGACTACTATACCGCGATGAACAGCCTTGACGATGAGGTGGCGTATCTTACAGATTCTAATGAAAGCTATGAAAAAGAGGTTGTGGATAAATATTTTATAAACAATCTCACAGATGAAACAAGGTATGATTTTTTGCTTTTTTCGGGCGATGAAATAGTCGGAGAAGTAGTGCTAAACGAGATTGATAAAGATTTAAAATCGGCGCATTTTAGAATATGCATTTTCTCATCTAAAGACTTTAATAAAGGTTTTGGAAGTTTTGGGGTTAAAAATATTTTGGATTTTGCATTTGATAAAATCAAGCTGCACAAAGTCGCACTAGAGGTCTTTTCCTTTAATCCGAGAGCTATAAAAGTATATGCGAAATACGGGTTTAAAGTCGAGGGAAGGCTTAGAGATGCGGTTTTGGACAAGGGGAAATATGCAGATATAATCTGTATGGGAATTTTGGAGAGCGAATATAAAAAATAAAAAACGGCGGTATGAATTAGTTTTCATATCGTCGTTTTTGTTGTGTCGCTATATATTAGAAAACTTGCTGAAAAAGATGTCGACAAAATATTTTTATTTTATAGCAAGAATGAACTGTATTTTAAGCATCGTCCACCACTTCCTACAAAGGAAAGTGTGAGGGAGGACATGACTGCCTTGCCACCTAATAAAAGTATTGTGGATAAATTTTACATCGGATATTTTGACGGTGAAAATCTAGTGGCGGTCATGGATTTGATAAAGGATTACCCAGAAGAAAAAACTGCGTATATCGGACTTTTTATGATAGACGTAACATTCCAGAAGGCTGGCGTCGGGTCTAAAATTATTTTAGAAAGCATAGATTTTTTACGCGGTTTAGGCTTTGGGGAAATAGAGCTTGGCTATGTAAAAACAAATCCACAGGCAAAAGCTTTTTGGAATAAGCAAGGCTTTGTGAAAGTAGCAGAAAAATTAGTAGATAGGCTTGATATCGTGGTGACGGAGAAACTTTTGAGGTCTTAGCTATGATTAGTATAAAATTCATTGGTAAATTTAGGTAAATTTCAAACAAGAACTATTGCATTTAGCCTAGTGAAGTGGTAAAATAAGTATAATTAATTTTTTGGAGGCGTAAAAATGAAAAAGAACGGAAAAGTTTTAAAGAAACCCATTGCAATGCTTATTACCCTTTTAATGGTAATAAGTATGGTGCCAAGCGTGATGTTTGTACAGGCAGAAGTGGTATTGCCTGAAGTGACAAGTATCGAGATTGTAAAGGATAATTTTGGCTTAGGTTTAAAAGTGACAGAAGATAGCAGTGTCAGTACAATCGAAAATGCAAAAAGTGTGACTTCGTATAAGTTAAATGGCAGCGAAAGAACAGTAGTTTCTCAACAAGTTGGAAATCCATATGATATTACAACGTATATGTTTAATGAAGCAGGAACCTATTCAGAGATCAAAATGTATTATTTCATTGACGCTAATAGTAACGATATGGTTGATAGTGGCGAAACAGTAGGACAAGCTAAGACGCTAGAAGATACAGTGACGGTTAATATGACGGATCTTGCAGACGAAGAAACAGTAGGAGTTCAATATGTTGGACAATCATATGGGACATATAAAGAGTGGGAATTTAGCCTTGAAAATGGTCTAGAGAATACTATTGTTAATATAATTTATGGTTATCGCTATATGGCTCATGGAACAACAGATGTTGAAGGGAAAATTACAGGAACAATTGAAGAAAATGACTTTAACGGCACTTTTGGGGCAGATAATTTAGCATTGCAAACAGAAGCGATAACACAAACTGGAAATGCATATACGGTAACAAAAATAAGATATCCATTAAAGCAACTTTCAAATCAAACCTTAACATGGAGTGATGGCACTGCCGATGGTGCGGTTAAAGAACTGAATAACCCTGAAACGTCATTTAATTCACCTACCGTAGAAGGTGTGCAGGGCGGTGTAAGTGTCACCTATACAAGCAGTGATGAAACAGTTGCTACAGTAAATGCAAGCACAGGTTCAGTGACTGTACTTGGCGGAGGACAAACTACAATTACAGCTGCGACTGCGAGAACAGATTCATATGCAGCTAGTTCAATAAGTTATGTATTAGACACAGGTTTAAAAGCACCAATGAGTGCGAGTGTGGTAGACGGTGTGAATGGTATGGAAATTCAGATTACAATGCCAAGCACAATGTTGGGCATATATAATATTTACCCAATTTTAAACTATACATCTGGTGGCGTTTCGGCGTCATTTGACTTGTATAAAACAGGTGGCGGTGCCTTGAATGGTGGTAATACAATACCTTATTTTCCAACAAAAGGAATAAATGGAGTTAAACTAACAGAGGGAACGTACACAGATTTAACTGTGCATTATTTTGAAGATGAAAATAAAAACTACCAATATGATGTAGGTGAGAAAGTAAGTTCAACTATAGAAATAAGCAATATTGATGAATTTATTTTTGAAGAAGATACAAGTAGCGAAGTTAAAGCTGTAGTGATGACGGATACAGGAAAATTTGATGCTGGGATATATCCAATATGGGAATTTGATTTTGGTGTGGATTTTGCAGATATGTATGTATTGTTCGATGATTATGAATTTGGCGATCGTCTTGATGTTCAGGGCAAATTTGAGATCCAAGATGAAGGGTTTGGTTTTGAAGATTTTTCAGATAGTCAGGATTTGATGGTTCTCATTACAGAAAATTCTATAGTTGGGAAAACCTATACTCAAAAAACTACAAGTTACAAAATAAATGCAACAATTAGCGGACAAACCGAAGAACCTGAAATTAAAGAACCTCAAATATCAATGCCTACAACTAGCGGCAGTCAAACTACAGTAAAAACAGAGGTTGAACCCGAGGTAACAGGTGAAACAGCTAAAATTCAAGAAGATACACAGTATATTGATAAAGCTACACAAGAGGCAATCGCAGAGGCATCAAAACAAGGCACTACTCCAGCGGTTACAGTTGATTTATTTGTACCCGAAGAGGTTAAATACACCACGATTCCTTTGTCTCCAAATGCAGCGGAAGAGCTTGCTAAAAACGAAGGACAACTTATGGTTAGAAGTAACATTGCAGAATTGCGTTTTGACGCTAAATCTTTAGCAAAAATTACTGAAATCCCACTAGATTCACTAAGCCTTGAAGTAAGTAATCTAACAAATAAACCTAATGACCTTACACAAGAGCAAAGAGAAATAGTCGGAAATAATTTGGTGTTTGACTTTACCTTAAGATCTTATGATGAGACTATTTCAGATTTTGGTGATGGATATGTAGATGTTTTAATTCCTGTAGATTTTGGTGATGAAGACATTGAAGGGGTTAAAGTTTACTTTATTGCCGACAATGGTACACTTGAAGAAATCAGTGCAAATTATTATGCCGAGCATAAGAATGTGCAGTTTAGAACAAACCACTTCTCAGTATATATGGTGCAACCAGTTAGCGCACAACCGACTGTAGCACCAACTACAGCACCGACACCAACACCACCGCACGAAACTCCACACACAGGCGATGATTTCAACCCTATGTTATGGATATCGGTGGCGGTAGTAAGTGTAACAGCAATATTGATATTTGTTAAAAAGAAAATAAGATAATAAAAAATCCAATTAATTATAAAAAACGGCGGTATGAATTAGTTTTCATATCGTCGTTTTTGTTGTGTCGCTATATATTAGAAAACTTTTTTTCGTGCAAAAAGTTTTCTCTTTTTTGGCTTTGCCAAAAAATTCACTTTCAAAAATGCGTTTCTAAGAACCTGAAATTTTTTGAAAAAAATTTAGTAAAACTTTTACGTCACACAAAGTAGTACGCCAGTGCAATTATTGCTATTTGCAAAATCAAAATGCATGGCACTCCAAATCTGAATTTATTTACCTTGGTTTTATGGCGGAAAGTGTACATTCCGAAAAGTGCGCCTACACTGCCTCCTATTAGGGCTAGAGAGATAAGTCGCTTTTCAGATATTCTAAACTTGCCCTTTTTAGCCTTTCTTTTGTCTACGCCAAAGGCTATGAAAGTTATTAAGCTTACTGTTGTTAGATAGATTAATAGATACATGTGAAAATACCGCCTTGAATTTATTTATATAAATGTTATAGCACATTAGGTGAATAAATGCAAATGAAGCGGTAAATATTAGGCGCAAGTATAAAAGGAGCTGTTACAAATGATTTTTATCATTTTATAGCAGCTCCTTTTATTATAGTGAAAATCTATTAAGATAAGTTCTTAGTTAATAAATTATCTGCCAAAACTTAAATCAAACTCAAGTGTTAGATTATCGGCATTTACTTGGTATTTTTCTTTTAGTGGCACACCACAGCTTGCTGAGCCTATGCCCGACATATGTGCGTCAAGGCAAAGTACGGTAAATCCGCTTGGCTCAATCTCAAAGTTGTGCATTTTTGTTGTGAGTTCCTCTTGGGTAAATGGTGAGGCGTTAAATGTAAAGCCGTCGCCTTTTGCGCTAACTTTGTAACCCATAGGATTTATAACGCTTGCATCTGTACAACCCCAGTGGCTTCCGTTTTCTTGTGGTTTAATATAATCTTCGTGCATTTCCCAAACATTTGAGATGAACTCGCCATAGTATGAGGCTCTTCTCTTGTCAATGTAGCTCTCATATGGGCCGTATCCTTTATAGCACACATCGCTAAACTCATTTGGTAGGAACATGCGAAGTCCAAATCTTGGAAGATGTGGAAGAACAGTATCTCTCTTTGCGTCCATTTTTACATTGATGCTACCGTCGTTATAGACAGTCCATACTGCGGTGATATCAAGGAATTTTTGTCTTGATGGTGCACTTACCGACATTGTTACATCAAGTACAACGCAGTCGTCATTTTCGGTAACGACAGTTGTATAAACTCTAGAACTTGCGTGGTCATAGCGTGCTTCTTCCCACTCTTTTCTAATGTTTCTATCGTTATCTGTTGGAGCTCTCCATACGTTTAATTCCATAGGCATATCAAGAACAGTAACATTGTCTTTTACTATGCTGTCAAAGGTGCCTGTGAATTTGTTGAATACATATCTAAAATGCTCGCCATAAAGCTCAACTGCCATGTCGCACTGATTTACAGCTATTTTTAAAGCTTTTTGTCTTTCTATAGCTTTTGCAGGTGCTTTTTCTATAAGTAGTTGGTCAAAGCCAAGTTCATATCCCTCTGGTAGGAAAGGCGCCGCCACTTTTTGGCTGTAGATTATGCGAAGATAAGTATCGCCTTTTTCTGCTACACTGTAGTCTACGGAAATTTCTTTCTCGCCTTTTGCAGGAATGTCAAGGTCTGTGATTTCGCCTGTTTTAACGACAGTGCCGTCTACAGAAACTTCATATTCGGCAGTTATGTAGTCTTTAAGGTTTACAAAGTCCATTTTGTTTGAAAGTACGACTTTGCCGTTTTCAAGTCTTGCCCTTGCAGGTCTTGCGACGTTTTTAAATTCGAAAATACCTGTGTGCTCACGTCTGTCTGGATATACAAGTCCGTCCATACAGAAGTTGCCGTCGTGTGGGAACTCGCCAAAATCTCCACCGTAGTAGAATTTATCTTGTCCCTCGTTTGTTTTGCCCATATATACGCCATGGTCGCACCATTCCCAAACAAAACCGCCCATAAAGCCGTCGTATTTGTAAATTTGCTCGAAATAATCTTCTAAATCGCCAGGGCCGTTACCCATGGCGTGGGTGAACTCGCACTGTACAAATGGTTTTTTTGTCTTTGTCTCTTCGTTAAAGTAAACTTCGTCTATAGACTCGGTAGAAGCGTACATACGGCTGAATACATCAATGTTTGAAAGGTCGTTTTCATAGTCTTTCATTTGATAAATACTGCTCTCATAGTGCACTAGCATGTCTTTGTCGACTTCTTTAATTGCCGCAGCCGCTTTTTCAAGGTTAGGGCCAAAGCCTGACTCGTTGCCAAGAGACCAAAGTATTACGCAGGCACAGTTTTTATCACGAGACACAAGTCTTTTTGCACGGTCGACCAAAGCTCCTTCAAATGCAGGGTCGTGGCAGATAGTACCAAAGGTTCTGTCTTCGCAGATATATTTATGGTAGTCGTATTCGTGTCCACCGCCGTAAATCGTAACAGTACCATGGATTTCAACGTCCGCTTCATCAATTACATAGAAACCATACTCAGAATAAAGCTGAGTAGCCCAAGGTGCGTTAGGATAGTGGCTTGTCCTTATTGAGTTGAAGTTGTTTTCTTTCATTAGTCTAAGGTCATTGATAAGTTGCTCACGGCTTATTGTGTAACCTGTGAATGGGTCGCTGTCGTGGCGGTTAACGCCTTTGCATTTAATATTTACACCATTTACATAGAATACAGCATCTTTAATTTCTACTTGAGTAACGCCTACTTTTTGAGCTATACACTCGCCTGCGGTCTCAATTGTTACAGTGTACTGAAGAGGGGTTTCGGCATTCCAAAGATATGCGTCTTTTACATTGAAAATAACACCACTTGCATCCATTTCTTTAGTCTCGATTTTATGTCCATATGGGCAGTACAGTGTGACATTAGCCGATGTCAAGCCACCCTCAAAACTAGGAGTGATATTAATAATGCCGTCTTTATAGTCATTTTCTAAAGTTGTTTTTACATAGTAATCTCTCACATGTGCAACAGGTCTTGTCATGATGTAAACATCTCTAAATATACCTGTCATGCGAAGTTTATCTTGGTCTTCAAGATAGCTTCCGTCGCACCATTTTAAGACCAAAACAGCAAGCTTGTTTTCGCCCTCTACAAGTGCTTCACTTATATCAAATTCGCCTGTAGAGTGAGAAACTTGGTCATAGCCTATGAAAGTTCCGTTTACCCATACGTAGTAGCAAGAGTCAACACCCTCAAAGTTTAGATAGTTTTTCATTTCGAGTTGTTCTTTTGTGACATCAAAATATCTCACATAGGCGCCTGCTGGATTTTGCAAAGGCACATATGGTGGGTCATATGGGAAAGGGTACTGCACATTTGCGTATTGGTGTCTGTCATATCCTAAGATTTGCAAGCAGCTTGGCACTGGAATAGTGTCAAAATCCGCAGGGCAATAATCAGTTTTATAGAAATCTTCGTCTACTGACTGTGGGTTTTCATACCACTTGAATTTCCATTCGTCTGATGAAAGCATAGTTACCCTGCATGAGTTTTCCATACTGTCGGCATCACCTTTGCAGTCGCATTTTGGATCGTGTGGTACATAATAGGCTCTGTCTTCACAAGTGCCTACTCTAAAAACCTTTGGGTCTTCATAAAATCTTTCAAGTTTCATTTTAAACAAGTCCTTTCTGATAGTGCGTTATTTATTAATGATTTAACTATACTCCAAAAATAAAATAATTTCAATGAATTTTTTGTGAAAATCATTGAAATTATTATCAAATACGAATAGATTATGTGCAAAATTGAGCATTTTCTGCTTTTGTAATAAATTTACTTAAACATGAGCAAACTCAGCGCCATTACAGCCATGCCCGCCACCAGTCCGTAAATAGAAAGATGATGTTCGCCGTACTCTCTAGCACTTGGCAAAAGCTCATCTAAACTTATATAAACCATAATTCCGGCAACTGCGGCAAAAATTATGCCAAACATAAAGTCGTTGAAGAAATTAAAGAATAAGAAGTAGCCTATGAGCGCGCCTATGGGTTCTGAAAATCCAGATAAAAACGAAAGCTTAAATGCCTTTTTCTTGCTGCCCGTTGCATAATAAATAGGAACAGCCACTGCGATGCCCTCGGGTATGTTGTGTATCGCTATTGCGACAGCTACGGGTATGCCAAGCTCTGGGTCGCTTACAGTGGCGGTGAAAGTCGCAAGACCCTCGGGGAAATTGTGTATGCCTATTGCAAGTGCTGTGAAAGTGCCCATGCGCATTAAGTTTTTCTTGTGCCACTCGTCTTTGCCGTCCATTTCTTCTACTGTATGGATTTCGTGTGGGTTTTCGGTACTTGGTATGAATTTATCTATTACGGCAATGACTAATATTCCAAGGAAAAAAGCACCTGCGGTAATCCAAGCGCCCATGGTTTCGCCGGCGACCTCGCTAAGAGATGCTTGAGCCTTTTGGTATATTTCTACAAACGAAACAAAAAGCATGACACCCGCAGAAAACCCCAAAGCTATGGATAAAAATTTTGTATTGGTGCGACTGGTGAAAAGCGAAAGTAAACTGCCGATACCTGTTGAAAGTCCGGCAAAAAGCGTCAGGCCAAACGCAAATAAAACGGTGCCTGTGTCCATAAATTACCCCCTAAATACAGTTTGCTGTATACTATGCGACAAGAAAGATATATGTGATTTAAACCCTTGCTTTTTTGCGTGTCTTTTTATATTGATACATTTTTTCATCTGTTTCTTGAATTAACTCTTCTGTTGTTTTTTTGTTAGAAGGTAAGACCATTGTGATGGCATAGCTTATAGAGCAAGAATAGTCTTTATCAAACTCATTTGAAATATTATTAACGGCGTTTGCGCAAATCAGCGACTTTTGTGTGGCTGAAAATCTGTCGGAATCTTTTTTTACTATGACAAATTCATCTCCACCATATCTTGAAACCGTACTATCTTTGAAAACTTCATCGATTATTTGAGAAACCTTTTTGATATAGAAGTCGCCCTCGGTGTGACCGTGCTTGTCATTGACAATTTTTAGGCCGTCGATATCTATGAATACAAGAAAGAAAGACTCTGAAGATGCAACATAGCTGTCTATGGTTTTTGTTATAAATTCTCTTGTTTTAAATCCTGTAAAATGGTCTGTTGTGTATTCGTTTTCAAGTAAGTCTATGGATTTAGTCTCTGATTGTATATTTTTTCTTATATGCCCTACTTCAATTGCCTTTAGTTGAAGTCTTGCAAAATAAAAGGCATATGCAAGCGCGATATGATAACTTACAGCGCAAACCGAACCCGACACAACGTACGCCCAAATATAGTTTTCGCTTGTATTATTTGGATTTATTACAGCAATGATAAGCGCCAAGAAGATGCAAACTGTTATCATGAGCGATGTGGAGAATTTCACATTGCTTTTGCTAGAAAAAATCATGTCAAAATATTTTTTAGGGAGAAATTTCTTTGTTCCTAAAATATAAGGAGCAGATATCATAAGCGGAAGTAAATTCATAAGCATACGGTTGTTGATATCGCTGTAAAACTCGCCCATGGACACGCCCATTACAAGGCTTGCAATGGTAAGAGTTAAAAGTCGTCTTGAGATAAAGTTAATTGTAAAAGCAGCCACACCAAAAACTACTGTGATAAAGCTATCCTTATATAAATATCTAAATTCTATGGTGTATATCAAAATGTAAACAGGCACGGCTAAGAAGTCAAAGTGCATGGTATCTACAAAAAAGATATATGTAAAATAGACTAAACCATTTATTAAGGTGGTTACAATTATAGTGCGCCAAAGACGCTCTTTTTTATCAAATATATGTGCTGCAAAATAAAATAAAACTGAATTGTAAGCTGCAAAAATGACAGCAAATAGTAAGTAAATCATAAATTACCGTGTTCCTTCATATAATAGGATTTTTTGTCGTTTCTCATATATGTGTCGGCAAGATCAAGTAAATAAGCACAGCCTCTTGCGCGAAGGGTGCTATCCACATAAACCATTCCAAGCCCTGCAGATACTAAAAATTCTTTGCGCTTATTTTCTTCTTCGATATTATTTTTGATACGATCTTTTAAATAAATCGAATCTATCTCACTCATATTTGGGGAAATAATGATAAATTCGTCTCCGCTTATGCGCGCTGCAAAGTCGGTATCTCTTGTAGAGCTTGAAATTGCATTTGCCACAGCCCTTATAAGCTCGTCACCTTTATGATGACCGTAAGTGTCGTTGACTTTCTTTAGACTGTTAATGTCCGCAAAGAAGAGGGCGAAACCGGGTATGTTTTCTTCACTACATAGGGTTTCGAGTGTGTTTTCGATAAATTTTTTATTGTATAAGCCTGTAAGTGAATCTCTTACAACTTTATTTACAATGATTTCTTTTTGTTCGAGAATATTCTTGTACTGGGACTCAATCTTGTCGCTTTCCCGCTTAAAAATGCTTAAATTCAGAAATTGTATTACGTACAAAAACGTGTAGTAGAACATTACAACTACAACCAAAACCGAAAAGAAGCAGAAAAGGAAAATGTTAATTGTTACGACATGTGAGAACAAGAAAAATGAGCTCAACAAAAATGCTGCAGAAGCCGAGAAAGAGAAAGCGCTTACTACATGAGAATAGATTTTTGAGGTGGATACACGATAGGTATCCTTTATTGGTATAAACCTTTTTAGTGAAAGCAAAAGAATTGCAAGCACTATTGCAAGTAAAAATATCGACATGGTTCTTAAGTAGGTGTCCGCATAAATTGTGTAGGTGTTTTGGCTAAAGTAAAAGCCTATGCCGAAATAAATTAAGGTGTGCGATGTTATAACGTGCATGCTAATGGCACAGGTGGCAAAAAGAATTTGTCTAAAGCCTGCCTTTGAGAGTAGCTTAAATTCTATTATCAATAAGATGAATAGTAGTAAGTAGTGTGAGTAGATTGGAAAATCTAAGAGCAAATACGGAGCAAGCCCCGCTGTATTTACTATGGACACGACACCTAGAATTATAGGATTTTTATTTCCTTTATGTAAAATTTTAGTGCAGAAATTAAGTAGAAAAAAACTGTAAATTGCGAAAGAAAGAAGAGAGGTTGCTAGTAATAACTCATAACGCATGAAAAAGCCTCCTTTGCATATTTGGGCATTATATAGTAAATTAATAATTAAAGTTATTCTTATATACTATTTATAGCACAAATCAACACTTTTTTCAATTGTTTTGAGTGATATAACCGTACCTTTATTGAAATTGTATAAAAGTATTGCAATTTCGGAGTTATTAGAGTAGAATTGTGTTGAATTTAATAAGGAGGAATTTGGTTATGAAAATAGGCGCGCAAATGTTTACTATGCGTGATTTTACGCAAAATGAAAGAGATTTAGATTATACCCTAAAAGCAATGTCAGAAATTGGATACACTACGGTGCAAATATCTGCAATAGGTCAAATTGAGGCGAAAAGGGTTCGCGAACTTTGCGATAAATATAGTCTTGAAATTGTACTGACGCACACAAATCCAGATAGGATTTTATTTGACACCAAAAACGTAATAAAAGAGCATGAGGTAATGGGGTGCAAGTATATCGGAATAGGCGCGATGCCCAAGAAATATACCGACTCAGGCTTTATTCATAGATTTGTAGAGGACTACAAAGAGCCTGCAAAAGAAATTGCCGAAAGTGGTAAACTTTTTATGTACCATAACCACAACTTTGAGTTTGAAAAAATAAATGGCAAAGCGATACTCGACACACTTGTTGAGGGTTTTACAAAAGATGAAATGGGATTTACCCTTGATACTTACTGGGTGCAAGCGGCTGGTGCCGACAATCTGGAAGTAATAGAGAGATTAAAAGACAGAATACCATGCGTGCACTTTAAAGATATGGGCGTAAGAGGCTTTAAAACCGTGATGGAGCCAGTGGGCGAGGGAAATATAAACTTTAAGGCAATACTTCAAAAATTAGAAGAAACAAAAATGACAGAGCATATTTTAGTAGAGCAGGACGAGTGCGAAGAAAGCCCGTTTGTTTGCATGGAAAAAAGCTATAAAAATCTTTTGGCACTCGGGCTTAAATAAGGAGGAAATTATGATAAAATTAGGTATTATCGGTATAGGAAACATGGGAACTAGCCACTGCAAGAACATACTTGATGGAAAGTGCCCAGAAATTACAATCACGGCTGTGGCGGATAGGCTAGAAAGTCGCCGCGAATGGGCAAAAGAAAATCTTTTTGATGTGAAAGTTTTTAATGAGGGTGAAGAGCTTATAAACAGCGCCGATGTAGACGCAGTTTTAATTGCAGTGCCACACTACGAGCATCCGACACTTGCGATAAAATCCTTTGAAAAAGGTTTGCACGTGATGTGTGAAAAGCCTGCAGGCGTTTACACAAAAGCTGTAAGAGAAATGAACGAAGTGGCAAAAAATTCGGGAAAAGTCTTTGCCATGATGTTTAATCAAAGGACTAATTGTGTTTATAGAAAAATGCATGAACTCGTAAAAAGTGGAGAATTTGGCGAAATTAGACGTGTAAACTGGCTTATAACCGATTGGTTTAGGACACAAATTTATTATGATTCAGGCGCATGGCGTGCCACTTGGGCAGGCGAGGGCGGCGGTGTTCTTTTAAACCAATGCCCACACAACTTGGATTTGCTTCAATGGATTTGCGGTATGCCTACGAAAGTTCAGGCCTTTTTACACAACGGAAAGTGGCATGATATAGAGGTAGAAGACGATGTGACAGCGTATTTGGAGTATGAAAACGGAGCCACGGGCGTGTTTGTCACAAGCACAGGAGACGCCCCCGGCACAAACAGGTTTGAAATAACAATGGACAAGGCAAAACTTGTGTGTGAGGACGAAAAACTAGTGCTATATAGGCTTGAAACAGGTACGGCAGAAAGCATAAAAACCTTTAAGGACGGATTTAAAAAACCCGAGTGGACAGTGGAAGAGCTAACCACCGACGGCGAAAATCCGCAGCACATTGGCGTGCTTAACGCTTTTGCGGGAAATATTTTAAGAGGCGAAAAACTTGTAGCAAACGGTGACGAGGGGATATTTGGCTTGACTTTATCCAATGCAATGCACTTATCTTCTTGGAAAAAAGAGCAGATAGCATTGCCGTTTGACGAAGACGAATTTTTAAAAGAGCTAAACATGCGACGTGAAAATTCGAGACATAAAGACGAAAGTAAGACGATAGTTTTTGACACAGAGGGGACATACTGATGAGAAATTTTGTTATAAGTGGGTTTGCAGACGAAATAGCCGAGAGATTTGATGTACAGCTTGAAACTTTACAAAAACTTGGAGTGAAATATCTAGAACTTAGAACTGCCGACGGTGTAAATGTAGCGGACTTTACAGAGGGTGAAGTGGGAGAAATCAAGAAAAAACTGGATGAAAAACGCATAAAAGTGTCGGCGCTTGGCTCTCCGATAGGTAAAATTGGTATTGATGACGAGTTTGAGCCACATTTTGAGAGCTTCAAAAACCTATGCAAAATGGCGAAAACTTTAGATGTTAAAAACATAAGAATGTTTTCGTTCTTTATGCCAGAGGGCAAAAACCCCGAGGATTATAGAGAAGAAGTGCTAAGACGTTTAAAAATATTGATAGCTTACGCAAAGGAAAATGACATTATACTTCTTCATGAGAATGAAAAAGACATATACGGCGATACAGCACTACGTTGTCTTGATTTGATGAAAGAATTATACTGCGAAAATTTCAAGGCTATTTTCGACTTTGCAAATTTTGTGCAGTGCGGGCAAAATTGTGAAGAGGCGTATGATATGCTTAAAAATTATGTAAACTATATTCATATAAAAGACGCAATAGGAATGCAGGTGGTGTTCCCTGGAATGGGAGAGGGCAAGCTAAATGAGATTTTAGGCAGGTTAAAGCAAGACGGCTTTACAGGATTTTTGTCGCTTGAGCCACATATGTCAGACTTCTCGGGCTTTTCAAAACTAGAAAGAGACGATATGCAAATGGAAAAAGGCGACAACGCCTTGGCGTGGAATTTAGCACTAAATTCACTAAAGGCGATATTGTATGACTTGGAGGAAAATCAGGTATGATAAAAACAGCGATAGTGGGCTGTGGTTCCATTGCCAGTGTGCACAGCGCGGTGATTTCAAGCCTTGAAGATGTAAAGCTAGTTTGCTGTGCGGATATAAAAATAGACAGAGCGAGGGAACTTGCAGTTTCTCATGATGCCAGAGTTTATGCGGATTTTGACGAGATGATAAATGTAGAGCAAGTAGATGTGCTTCACATATGTACACCACATTATCTTCATATGGAAATGGCTAAAAAAGCACAGGAAAAAGGCATAGCGGTATTCACCGAAAAGCCACCCGTAATTAGTCATGAGCAGTGGGAGGAATTTGAAAAACTTGACAAGACAATGCTTGGTGTCTGCTTTCAAAACAGGTATAATGCAAGCGTTAACTACATTAAAGAACTTTTAAATTCAGGCAAAACAGGCAAAGTTCTAGGCGCTAGGGCGATAGTGACTTGGAGCCGAAATGAAAGTTACTATGTTGATAGTGGCTGGCGAGGAAAACTTGAAACCGAGGGTGGTGGAGTGCTAATAAATCAGTCCATACACACCCTTGATCTGCTTATTTATCTACTTGGAAAACCTTGTTTTGTTGAAGGTAGTTATGTAAACCATCATCTAAAGCACTGCATAGAGGTCGAAGACACAGTCGAGGCGTATTTAAAATTTGAAAATGGCGCAAGCGGAGTATTTTTTGCAAGTAGCGCTTACAGTACCGATTCGCCCGTAATGCTTGAAATTCACTGTGAGAATATGACGATTAACATGCTTGAAGAGCGAGTAACAATAACTGAAATCACAGGAACAAGACATGAAACCGTCTTTGAAAAACCGAAATTTTTGGGAAAAGACTACTGGGGCACAGGTCATCTTTTGTGTATTACAGATTTTTATAATGCGTATAAAGGCACAAAAAAAGCGCCTATCGGAATAGGCGAGGTGAAAGACACGGTTATGGCGATGCTGGAAATTTATAACTAAAAAGAGCCTAGGCTCTTTTTAGTTAGTGAAGAGTTGAGAGTGAAGAGTGACGAGTTGTGGCTCACGCCTTTGGCGTGTTTTAAATATAAAATTCTTACTCTTTACTAACCCAGCTTGCTATTTGTTCTTTCCATAAACTTTTCGATATCTATTATAAATCTTTCGTGCATACCTTCTCCGATTAAGCCTTTTTCGTCAAATGCGCTGACTTTGAAGATTAATTTTTTTCCTTGTACTTCAATGAGTTCGCTTTCAGCCCATACTTTCATACCTAAAGGAGTTGCCGCCACGTGTCCTACGTTTATTAGGGTGCCGACAGTGCTTTGGGTTTCTTCTATATGAGCTTTAAGGCTCTCGCTTGCAGCTGCCTCCATCAAAGCTATCATAAATGGTGTTGCAAACACGTCTAAATCGCCACTTTTAGCGGTTTTAGCCGTGTTTTTTTCGCTTACTTTGTCTTCTTTATAACCTTTAATTCCAATTTGCATAATTAATTTCCTTTCCTTTTTACGGTATAAGTTGTGCTTTTACGCCTAGTTCATTTACCCACTTTGCAGAGCTACTATCCACTAGTATTTCGCCTGTTCTAATGTTTAAATAAAATATAAATGAATTTCCGCCGTTGCCAGATTCCTGTGTAATTGCGGACTGTGGCCTGTCAATGGAGTCTGGGACAATGTCGTTAGTGCCGTATTCCCAACCCATCATAGGCGCCATATATATTTGCAGGTCGTGGTCACGCTGAGTGTCAGTCATACTTGGATATCCAGTGCTTGCGTTTATTGGAGCTGTTCCCATATGAGCGTTTAGGTTGTCGTTAGGGCCGGTTGCGTATCCCCATTTAAATACATACCATTCGGTTCCTGAGGTGTGTCCGCCTATAGATAAATCGGTCATAACGACAGTTGCAGCCTCCATGTATTGTGTTGCGATTTGTAAATCGTGTGACTCCTTAGATTCTTCCACAAATCTTAAATACTGTGGCGCCAAAACTGCCGCAAGCACTGCTATAATTGCAATTACAATAATTAGCTCAACCATGGTAAAAGCCTTATTTGAATTTCGAATTTTTTTTAACATCCTATACATCTCCCTATTTTAGTGCATTTTGTAGTGTTATTATTTTAACACAAAGTCTTTAATAATACAATAATTATAATGAATAATTAATAATGGATATATAATGAATAATTAATAATGGATAATTAATAATGGATAATTAATAATTGTGGTGAAAACGCTTTGCGTTTTTTTGATTTGAAACACGCCGTAGGCGTGACCACATTTATTTACTAATGATTATCTTTTTGAGAATTGTAGGAACGTATAGAAAATATGCCAGTGGCATATTTTTTAGTTTCGCCCACAGCATCAATTCAACCAAAAAAAAGAACCCCACCGAAGTGAAGTTCTTTTGTATATAGATAAATAATTATCTTTTTGAGAATTGAGGAGCACGACGAGCTGCTTTGAGTCCGTATTTCTTTCTCTCTTTCATTCTTGGGTCACGAGTTAGGAAACCTGCCTTTTTAAGTTGTGGGCGTAGGTTTTCTGTGTCGAATTGTAGTAAAGCTCTAGCAATACCATGACGGATTGCACCCGCTTGACCTGTAACACCGCCACCGTTTACACGGCAAACTATGTCAAATTGCTCATCAGTTTGTGTTAGAGCAAGAGGTTGGCGAACTATTAGCTTTAGTGTGTCTAGACCGAAATAATCGTCGATATCACGATCGTTAATTGTAACTTTTCCTGTACCTTGGTAAACTCTTACACGAGCTACAGAACTTTTTCTTCTACCTGTTCCATAAAAATATGGTGCTTTTTCGTACATAATGCGCTACCTCCTATTAAAGTGTGTAAGCTTCGGGTGATTGTGCGGCATGAGTGTGCTCAGCGCCTGCAAATACACGAAGTCTTAGAGAAGCGGCCGCACCGATTGTGTTTGAAGGAATCATTCCTTTAACGGCAAGCTCCATTGCTTTTTCAGGTTTTGTTTTCATAAGTGTGTCATATCTAACGGCTTTCATGTTACCGATGTACCCTGTATGACGATAGTAGTATTTCTTTGTTAGTTTTGAACCTGTTAGAACAGTTTCAGCGCAGTTGATGATTATTACGTGGTCTCCGCAATCAACATGTGGTGTGAAAGTTGGTTTGTGTTTACCTCTAAGTAAAACAGCAGCTTGAGCCGCTACACGTCCAAGTGGTTTACCAGCAGCGTCGATTACATACCATTTGCGGTCTACTTGACCGGCTTTGGCCATATAAGTGGACATAGCATTTACCTCCAAAAATTTTTATTACAAATGCAATACTTTGCCTTGTATTTTTAATGCCTTTAGATATTATCATATATAAGGCATGAAGTCAACAGTTTTTTAGAATTATTTTAATTTGCGCCGCAAATACTCTCTAATACTCTTGATATCTCGTGTTTTCTCTAAAATACTCGTTAATAAATTTCAAACTTCAGTTTGAAATAACTGCTGTTTTCTCATATTCGCTCTTGTTTTCTCACTTATTTTCTGTTATTCTTACATCATAAAACTAAAATTAAGAGGTAAATATGCAAAAACTTATAAGCCGTGTAAGGGCAGCTGTGCAAAAATATGACATGATACAAGACGGGGATAAAATTGCAATAGGCGTCTCAGGTGGCAAGGACTCGGTCTTTCTATTATGTGCGCTTCATTCCCTTAAAAGATATTATGGCAAAAAATTTGACATAGTCGCGGTGACTATTGACCCTTGCTTTGAAAACGTAGAAACCGATTTCTCTTTAATTGAGGAACTTTGTAATAAGCTGTCTATAGAATATGTAATAAGGCGTTCAGATTTAGGCAAGATAATATTTGATGATAGAAAAGAAAAAAATCCATGTAGCCTATGTGCGAGAATGAGAAGAGGAATGCTGCATGATATTACGCTAGATTTAAAATGCAATAAAATAGCCTTGGGACATCACTATGACGATGCGGTGGAGACATTTTTAATGAATTTACTTTATGGTGGAAATATTTCTTGCTTTTCACCTATTACTTATCTATCAAGAAAAGACATAACCATGATAAGGCCTCTCATATTTTGTGAGGATAAAGAGGTGCGAAAGACGGTTAGGAAAAATAATTTGCCCGTAGTAAAAAGTAAATGTCCAGTAGATGGCGCAACAAGTAGGGCCGACACGACAGAACTTATTAAAGAGCTAGAGAAGGATTTTCCTGATATTAAAGCCAAAATTTTGGGCGCAATGCAAAGAGGCGACATAAGCGGTTGGGGAGAATTTGAAAAAAAATAAAATTTTTTTAAAAAAAAGCTTGCATTTTGTTTTTAAGTGTGATATTATATCGAAGTCGTCAAAACACGGCGACGAAAAAGTTGGTATAGATTACGATGAGGGTCCACCTGTTCCCATTCCGAACACAGAAGTTAAGCTCATTCGTGCTGACGATACTTGGCTGGAAGCGGCCCGGGACAATAAGTTTTGCCAACACCAAAATTGCCACCCAATAGGGTGGTTGTTTTATTAAAACTCGGTCAAAAACTTTTTTTAAAAACTTTTGAAAAAAGTGTTGACATTTAAAATAAAATATGATATTATAGTGAAGTCGTCAAAACACGGCGACAAATTAGTTGGTATAGATTACGATGAGGGTCCACCTGTTCCCATTCCGAACACAGAAGTTAAGCTCATTCGTGCTGACAATACTTGGCTGGAAGCGGCCCGGAACGATAAGTTTTGCCAACACCAAAAACTATCACCCAATAGGGTGGTCGTTTTGAAACAAATACTTTTAAATTAATTTTTAAAAGCTATTGACAAACAACAAGATATATGATATCATGATTAAGCCGTTAAAGATGAGCGGCAAATTAGTTGGTATAGATTACGATGAGGGTCCACCTGTTCCCATTCCGAACACA
>CAYJIA010000029.1:0-7504 GCA_964370115.1 uncultured Eubacteriales bacterium | reverse complement strand
CAAATTAGTTGGTATAGATTACGATGAGGGTCCACCTGTTCCCATTCCGAACACAGAAGTTAAGCTCATTCGTGCTGACGATACTTGGCTGGAAGCGGCCCGGGACAATAAGTTTTGCCAACACAAACGATTGCATTATGCAGTCGTTTTTCTATTGCCTATAATTAGCGAAAACTTTAATAAAAACAGTCACGCAACATGATTTTGCGTGACTGTTTTCATTTTCTAAAATTTCAGCATAACGGCTCCAGTTGGACAGTTTAAGTAGCAGTCTCCACACTCGTCGCAGCGATATGTGTCGATAGAGTATCCGCCTTTTCCTTTTTTAATCGCCTTAAACGAACATTTATCCTTGCAAATGCCACAGCTTATACATAGTTCTTTGTCTATTTTTAGACCTGCATATTTCACGTCTCTGCCGCCGTATGAGAAATACTTCCTTTCAAGCTTATGGTCACGACTTTTCATCTCGAAATCATAATCAAAAATATCGCCTCTGCCATTTTTTATGCAGAAAATTACCATTGCGTTGTAAATTTCTTGATCTTTAATACAAAATTCAAATATTTTATTGTTTTTTGCCTTGATTTCATCGATGCTTACTTCCACAACATCGCCTGTCATTCTAATTGCATAGCCTGCGCTGAAAATGGGGAAGCCGTTTTTGTCGTGGTTTACCTTGGTGTTGGCACATAGCCCACAGATAGATAGCTTGCCGTTTTCTTTTAGCTGTTTGTAAAACGACTTTGTGTTCATGGTCATGAAATATATGCCGTCGTCGTCATAGGCTCTTAAATGTGCAATTCTTGTTTCGGGCTCTGAGAATTCATTAATAGTTGCAAAAGTAAGACAGCCTACCTTGTCAAAATAATTGTAAATCTCTTTGATATTTGTAATTTCCATTTTGCCACTTCCTTTCTAAATAATTATAGTATTCTTCTGCATAAAAGACAATACTTATTTATTGCATCGAAAATATTTATAAAATTTATTGAAATTATTGTTAGTTTTTGTTATAATTGTTTTAATGAACTAATAAAGCATAATATTTATTATGCCAAAGTGCTATATATTTAATGATATACTTACCCAAGTGGAGGTGTCAAATATGCTTAAAAAGATTAACATGATTACTATACCTATTTTATTTGTGGTGATATGGATAGTTATGAACGACAGTTTAAATCCCGTGGGGATAGTTGTTGCCGTTATAGTTACGGCTTTTTCAATATATTTAAGCTCCTACTTGTTAAATTTTAGTTATGTAAAGGCGTTTACCTTGCCGTTGCTTTCATTTATGAAATACACTGCATTTTTAGCAGGGCAAGTTTTTATGTCGGGGATAAGCGCCACCTATATGATTTTAACGGGAGATATAAAGCCAGGGTTTGTAAAGTGCAAGATTGACAAACGTATAAAAAATCCGCATTTGCAAAATATTGTGGCCTCTTCTATAACGCTCACACCCGGAACAATTACAGTGGATAAAGACGAAGAAAATTTAATCGTTTTGTCACTTCACTGCGATGAAAAAAATCCAAATGCGGCATTTGAGCCACTGCTCATTGAGATTGAGAAGAAAATCTCGAAGGAGGAGTAAATGGATAATTTTTTAGATATTACGATTTTTATACTTGTGTTGGCAATTTTTATAAGCGGATTTAGAATAATTATAGGGCCGTCACTTTGGGATAGATTGCTTGGTTGCTCTTTGATTTGTAGTAAGATAATTGTAATTATTATTATTTACTCCCTAAGACACGGTCAGGCGTTTTATCTTGACGTAAGTTTAGTTATTGCAATTTTAGGATTTGTCGGAACTACTTCAATATCTAGGTTTTTACGTAAGAAGTAGTCCTTGACATGATTTTTTAGCGGAAGGGGAGGTATGAAAGTGATAACTTTTTTTGGATATCTACTTATTGCGGTTGGGGTAATATTTATCTTTATAGGACTTTTGGGGATTTATCGTTTCAAAAATTTCTATGCAAGACTTTTGGCTGCTGCAGATATTGACACAGTGGGATTGATACTCATTTTGGTTGGTGTGACGGTTTTGAGTGGTTTTAATGCTTTTAGCTTCAAAGTTATCTTGATACTGGGTCTTATTGTGGTTATAAATCCGATAGTGTCATCCTCTATAGCCTCTTCTGCGTTTTTTTCTGGATATAAGATAAAAGAGGAGGAAAAAGACGATGGCAGTTGATAAACTTATATTTGTACTTATGATAGCCACTGCAGTATTCGTTGTGGCGAGTAAGAATTTAAAGAAAATTATTGTGGCAATGGGTGCTTTGTCACTTCTTGCCTCTTTTTGTTATCTGATATATCATGCGCCCGACGTGGCAGTCGCCGAGGCGGTAATAGGAAGTGCGCTGTCAACGATTTTATACATAGTTGCACTGAAAAAGCATCGCAGTTTTTATGTGTACTTGTCATCGAATGCTAAGGAAAAAAAGAGCGACCGACAAATACGTGCTGCCATGGAAGATGTAGTGACGCAGGTTCGCGGATACTGCTCTGAAAACGAACTTGAACCACTGACGGTGTTTACAAGTCAAAGCCCAGAAGAGATTAACGAAGAGCATTTATATGACTTAATCTTAGAGAATAAGGACGGTAAGGTAATAATCTATGGCTCAAATGTTGAAAAACATGTTGTAGGAATTAAAACCATGCTCGCCAATAAATTTAAAAAAGAGAGAATAGAACTTAAAACCTTTGAAATTGTCGACTTCTACGCACCACAAGAGGAGGAGATTTCATGAGAAAAACAAGGATTTTCGGGTTTGCACTGTGCGCTATTGGCGCCGCGGTCACGCTGTATATCACAAGCGGTATAGAAGTTGTATCTGCAAAAGAAATATATAACTTGGTGCTTGAAAATTTCTTTATAGACACACTAGCAAAAAACTCTGTTGCATCAATTTATTTAAACTACAGAATTTTTGACACAGTGTTTGAGGCGCTTATGCTTTTGGTAAGTGTAATGGGAGTAATCCATTTTTCAAGGCACGAGCACATAATATCGCCAAATTTTTCAAACAAGGCTTTACCTAAAAAGATTATAGACAGGTCAAAAAATAGCATAGCAATAGTGGTTCCAATAATAATTATGCTGTCTATTTATATTATAATAAATGGGCACAACACACCAGGCGGTGGATTTCAAGGCGGTGCAGCACTGTCCTCTGCGTTTATCTGTGTGTACCTTGTAAGGCCTGACAAGGTAATTAACTTTTACGCCTATGAAAAGGTGGAAAAGTTCTTGTTTTTATTTATTGCGTTAATAGCAATAAGCTTTGCGGTTTCAAATTTGTACTTTACATATCCGCAGTTCAATGTGGCGTATTTAATTGTTATGAATATGCTCATAGGGCTCAAAGTTTTTTGTGGGCTTAGCATAATTTTTTACCGTTTTGTCCACTACGAAGATGTATGATAGGAGGGGAATATGGAATTTCTTACAGGCGAAAATGTATCTATAATACTATTTTTTATAGGTATAGCGGGGATTTTTAGTAGCAGGAGAATGCTTAAAACTATAATTTCAGTGGCTATAATGGAAGTGTCGGCGGTGATGTTTTATCTTACGATGAACGCTACACCACAAGATGTTCCACCGATAATTGTAGGGGAGGGTATAGAAGAAATGGCGCAGGTAGCCGACCCTTTGCCTCAGGCATTGATGATTACGGCTATAGTAATAGGTGTTGCGGTGACGGCTATAGCGCTTTGTATGTTCATTAATCTGTATCACTTGTACGGTAACTCCGACTGGAAACAAATTCATGAAATGAGAATGGAGCAGTCATGATGTTATTGCTTTACTTTGTTGTTGTTCCTATACTCTTTGGTGTGCTAGGTTATGCCATACCGAAAATTCCGATAAGAACGATTATAATCTTGGTGGAAGTATCACTGTTTTCATTGTTTTTATACACGCTGTATCAAATCAATGAAAATGGCGTGATGAAAAATATTTTGGGTGCTAAAGACCAAGTTATGGGAATAGTGCTTAGGGCCGATAATTTGACGATAGTTTTTGTAGGTCTTACGATAATACTGTTTTCGCTTTGCTTTATTTACACAATGAGAGAAAGTTTTTTCAACAAAAAGTTTGTTATGCTTTTCTTTATCTTGCAAGGGCTTTTAAGTGGTGTGTTTTTGTCGGACGATTTATTTAATATTTTCGTGCTCCTAGAGGTAGCCACCATAGTGGTGTCGATACTTATCATGTTTAAAAAAGACAGTCGCTCTATGTATGACGGCATGGTTTATCTGCTCTCACAGGTAATTTGTATGGTTTTTTACTTATTTGGTATAGGTTACCTATATAAGATATTCGGAGTGCTGTCGATTGAGAAAATTGCTCAAATGATGCCCTATGCTGATGCTGGGTCACTGCTTTTGCCGTTTTCGTTTATAATGACGGCAGTATGTCTGAAAAGTGCGTTTTTTCCACTTTTTAGCTGGCTTCCAAGAGCCCACGGCACGCCTAGTGCACCGTCGTCGGTGTCTGCAATTTTATCGGGTCTTTATGTAAAAAATGGAATTTATCTATTCTTTATTTTCACACAGCTCTTTGACGGCAAAATTGACTATGAGTTATTCTTTACAGTGATAGGTGCAATAACCGCAGTGCTGGGTTTTGCCTTTGCGCTTGCACAAACGGATATAAAACTTATACTTGCTTATTCAACGGTGTCTCAAATAGGTCTTATTGCCTTAGCGCTTAGCTCGCAGAGTGAAATTTCTCAAATTGGGGCAATGTACCACATTATTTGTCATGCACTTTTTAAGTCGCTACTGTTTTTGTCGGCGGGAATGATAATAAAGCGTTATAAAACTCGCGATATAAGAGAAATTTCGGGTGTATTTAAAAACATGCCCGTCACGGCAACAATTACTGCAATGGGCATACTTGGAATTACCGGTGCTCCCTTTTTTAACGGAAGTATATCGAAGTACTTTATGCAGTATGGGGTAAAAGGCACGTATGTTGAAGTGATTATGATAGTAATAAACATAGGGACTATTCTTGCGTTTACAAAATATTCCTACATGCTTTTTGGGAAAAGGGAAGAAGTTCAAAAAGGCACATTACTAAAGAGAAGTGTTATTTTGGCACTTGGGCTTATGTGTGTTGCAGGAGGCATATGGGGTGTGGAGATTATGGAGCTAATTTTTAATACTGAACTATCCATAGACATATTCTCCTATCTGCAAAAGTCCATTATTTTCGTCCTGTCGTTTATTGGCTCGGGAATTTTGTATAAATTTGTGCTTAAAGACAACAAAAAGCTGGAAAAACTCGGCAGAATAAGCCTTAATTTCCAGCAGATTATTATGACAATGCTTGGTTTTTTTGTCACTGTCAATGTAGTTTTGATGTTTAGCTAAAGAATCATACCCTCGTCGTTTCCTGAGTCCTTAAACAGCCTTAATACTTCTTGTTTTAAAAGCCTGTTTTGGGGTGTGACAAGCTCGTGGTCTTCGTTTAAAATATCGAGTGCACAGTCTTGTGCCTGTTTTAAAATTTGCATGTCGCTTACCATATCGGCAATTTTCATCTCGGGCAGTCCGTGTTGCTTTTTGCCAAAAAAGTCGCCGGGGCCGCGCATTTTTAAATCTTCGTCGGCAATTTTAAAGCCGTCGCTGTATTTCTTCATAATGTCAAGCCGTCTTATGGATTCTTCGTTTTGTGCATCGCTTATTAAAATACAGGTGGATTTATGTTTGCCTCTGCCTATACGCCCTCTTAGCTGGTGAAGTTGAGAAAGACCATAGCGTTCGGCGTTTTCTATGAGCATAATAACGGCGTTTGGCACATCTACTCCGACCTCTACAACAGTCGTAGAGAGTAAAATTTTTATATCACCATTTGAAAAGGCAGTCATTACGCTGTCTTTTTCTTTTGGCTTCATTTTACCGTGGAGGATTGCAAATTCGCTTTCGCTAAAATGCTCCTTTAGAATTTCAGCATATGCCGTGACAGAGGCTAAATCGCTTTCGCCCTCTTCTATTAAAGGGCAAATAATATAGCCTTGTCTGCCTTCGTCCAGATGTTTTCTTACATAATTAAATGCACGTAGCCTTTTGCTAGAGTCTACCGCATAGGTGTCTATCGTTTGTCTACCTGGTGGCAGTTCATTTAGGATAGAGATATCTAGGTCGCCGTAAATCATGAGCGCTAAAGTTCTTGGTATTGGAGTTGCGCTCATTACAAGCGTGTGTGGGCTGTTGCCCTTTTTTGCTAGTGCCATGCGCTGATTTACACCAAAGCGGTGTTGCTCGTCGGTTATGATAAGTCCTAGGTTTTTGAAGTTCACGCCGTCGCTTATAAGTGCATGGGTGCCAATGAGCAAATCAATCTCGCCATTTTCAAGTTTTTCTCTTATAATTCTCTTGTTTTTTGCAGTGGTAGAGCCTGTAAGTAGTTCTACCTTTACACCAGAAGGTTCAAGGAATTTGCTCAGTGAATGATAGTGCTGGCTTGCTAAAATTTCGGTGGGTGCCATGAGTGCACACTGGAAATTATTTTTTATAGCAGTGAAGCAAATTGCTGATGCCACTGCGGTTTTACCACTGCCTACATCACCTTGTAAAAGTCTGTTCATAGGGCTGTCTTTTTTTAAGTCAGCTACCATTTCAGAGATCGCTCGTCCCTGTGCGCCCGTAAGTGAAAAGGGGAGAAGCTTTACAAATTCTTCGGTATAGTCTTTTTTAATTATGTTGGAACTAAAGGTTTTTGTTCGCTTTTTAATCCTGCTAAGACCTAGCTGTAAAATGAGAAATTCTTCAAATATAAGTCTGTGGCGAGCTATGTTTAAATCCTCTTCGCTTTTTGGAAAATGTATGTTTGAAAGAGAATAATTTAAGTGGGCAAGTTTGTATTCTTGTCGGTATTTTTTGGGAATTATATCCTCGAGTGAGTGTAAAAAATGTCCTAGAACAAACTTTGTTGCCTTTGAAATTTCCCTTGAGTTTAGTCCACTGGTTTGGGCGTAAATAGGCATAAACTTTAGTGATTTTTCTATGGGTAAAAACTCGGGTGAGCTCATTTCTCGCCTTGTAAAGCCGCCTGTCACCTTGCCCTTGAAATAATACTGGCTTGAGGGTTTTAAGAGGCTTGGTATGTATTTATTATTAAAAAAAGTGAGGTGTAAGTCTTGCTCGTCGTCACTTACAACAGTTTTATAAAGTACCATAGAACCACTTATCCTGTGGGTGGTAGGGGCGTGGAGCACCGTCGCAAGCACTGTGTTTGTCTCGTTTAAAACAGTTTGTGCAATTGGTGTGACACGACTCCAGTCGTCATAGGTTCTGGGATAATTTTTTATTAAGTCATAGGCGGTGTAAAGTCCGAGTTTGTTGAATAATATGGTTTTTTTTGGACCCACGCCTTTTATGTAACATAGATTAAAATTATGGATATCGTTCATAAGACCTCTTTTTAATGAATAATTAATAAGTAATAATTAATAATTATGGTTCACGCCTT
>CAYJIA010000028.1:0-29555 GCA_964370115.1 uncultured Eubacteriales bacterium | reverse complement strand
CCGCACTCGTAGGAATTTGCAAGTGCGGGTTCTTTGCTTACACCGAGGCAGAATTTGACCTGAGAGCTCCAAGTTCTGCCTTGGTTTCTTTTATTAGTATGGCTAGTTTTTGCTCACATTCTTCCTCTGTGTGGGCGTAGATGTTTTTTGATATTCTTTTCCCGTCTATCCCTTTTGGGGAGTATCTGCCTTCCCAGAGCTTGTCGTTTATTTTAGTTATACAGCCTGTTCCTGCCTTCCTGCGATTGCCTTTGTATGGCGTGAAATCGATTTTGGCGGGGGTGCTGTCCTCGGGTGGGATACAGTCGCTGCCTGCGTAAGTCTTGCCAAAACCTTTGTCAATCTGCTGTGCGGCTTTAATTTGCATGGTGTCGGTCGTGTGGGTGTAAATGTCGAGCGTCGTCGCCGAGGAGACGTGTCCTATGATGGTCGACAGGGTTTTTATATCCATTCCGTGTGAGAGGGCGGCGGTGCAGAATGTATGCCTTAGGTCGTGAAATCTGACTTTTTTACAGCCTGCATACTCTAGTATAGTGTGCAGTTTTTTTCTGCACCATGTGGGGTCAAGGGGCATATCGTCTAGTTTTTTTGAGGGGAACAACCATTTTGATTGGCTGTTCTCTTTGTGTTTTTTTAGGACATTAAGCACCGATTTTGGAATTATTATACTTCTGATTGATGCCTTTGTTTTTGGTATGGTGATGCTCAGTCTTCCGTTAACTCGTGATACCTGCTTGTCTATTTTTAGTTCGCCTGTGTTAAAATTCAAGTCGCTCCACTGCACGGCTAAGAGTTCGCCTCGCCGAAGTCCGGTGCAAAGCTCTAGCAGGAATAATTCGTAAAATCCTTCAAACTTTGCCTGTATGAAAAATCTTTGTAGCTCTTGTGTGGACAACACTTGCATTTCTTTTGTTTTTTTCGGGGGTAGCTTGCAGCCGATTGTTGGATTTGTTCTTATCAAACCCTCCTCCACTGCCTTTTCGAGTGCGCTTTTACAGGTCGTGTGAATATATCGCACAGAGCGGTCGGACAGTCCTTTTCCAAGAGCGTCCACCACTCTTTTTCTGCCGTTTTCCTTTACGTCTCCGTAAAATTTCTGCAGGTGGTTTTGAGTGAGTTTGTTAAGTGGTAGGTCGCCCAAACTTGGGAATATATGATTTGAAATATTGTTTTCATAGCTTGCCTGAGTGCTGGGGCGAAGCTTCGGTTTTGCAAAGTGCTCATACCAAAACTGTAGCCAGTCCGCAAATTTCATGTCGGGTTTAAGCTCGTTACTTGTGGCAAGTCCGAGTTCCTCTTTTAGTTTTTTCAGCTTTTCCATGCACTCTTTCTTGGTTTTTGCAAGCACGCTTTTTGTCTTTGGCAGGCCTTTTTCATCGTAGCCTACGACGTACCGTCCCTCCCAACGACCGTCTTTTCTTAGCCTTAGTGTGCCGTCACCATTCTTTCTTTTTTTCTTCATATCATCACTTCCTCGAGAAAATTTCCGACTATTTTTGAGGCTCGTTTTTGCATATCGCTTGTCACGTGGGTGTAGGTGTCTAGCGTAAACGATGCGTTTGCGTGACCTAGAATACTCGACAGGGTTTTCGCATCGACACCGCTTGCTAGTGCATGGGTCGAGAACGTATGCCTGAGGTCATGAAACCTGATGTTTGGGAGCTTTGCACTCGCTAAAAATTGCTTGAGTTTCCTGTAGGCACTGTTCGGACTTATCGGTTTTTCGGGCTTTAGAGGGTTGGAGAAAATCCATTCGCTAAGTGAATTTTTCTTTCTTTCACGCAGTATTTGCGCGGTGCTTTGGGGTAGTATTATTTTTCTCATTCCACTGCCTGTTTTGGTGTCGCCCGCCTGTGCTTTTCCGTTTTCCATGCGTATGGTTCGCTCTATTTTAAGAGTGCTTGCCTGTTCGTCGAAGTCCTCAAATCGTAGTCCGCAAATCTCGCCTCGCCTAAGTCCCGTGGTGAGCGCCGTGTAGAAGAAATCGTGCCAAATTTCGTCTTTTTCTATTTCGTTTATGAAAATTTCAAGCTCGTTTTCGCTCAAAATTTTCTTTGATTTGTAACGGTTTTTGGGTAGCACTGCGCCCTCAGTTGGGTTGGTAGGGATAATACGTGCCTCTCGTGCCGATTTCATCGCACCGTGAAGCATGGTGTGAATTTTAATCACAGTGGAGTTGCTAAGCTCTCTTCCGTGGTCTTTGCTAGGTTTAATTCGCCCCTCGTTTTTTAGTTTTGTGTACATCTTTTGGATGTCGGTCGTGGTGATAATCGAAATTATCTTTTGCCCAAGTATAGGTTTAATATAATTTTCGGCATAATTTTTGTAGCAGTTTAGCGTGCTTTTGCGAATTTTTACCGCCATATAGTCATTTAGCCAGCGGTCAAGCCACTCAGCTAAAGTGATTTTACTGTCCTCGGTAAGCCTAATATCTCGGTAGATTTCCTTTTGCTTGTTAAGCTTGTCCAGCAGTTCTTTTTGACTTTTTGCGTAGACATATTTAAACATGGGACTGCCGTTAACTTTTTGCCCGATGACAATTCTGCCCTCCCACTTTCCTGTGGATTTTTTGCGAACCATGCCGTCGCCCGACGGTCTTCGTTTTGCCATTTTATCGCCTCCTTTTCAAACGAAACATTACCACGAAACATAGTGAATATCTATTACTAAATGTAACAATCATTACAGCGAAAACCCACCAAATTTTTACCCCTGTGCCATTTTCTTTTCTTTAATTCTCTTGTGCACTTTTTATCTACCCTCTCTTGCTCCCAATCTGTGACAATGTCCTGTTCGAGTTCTGCAACTCCTGTAACATCGTATCGAAGTTCTTTGTTTCCATACCTACCTCATAAATTTATTTTCAACCTGTTTCATCCCCTCGCTAGACAACGGACATTTTTATTCCCAAATGCGAACCCTATGATTAAATATTTTGGTTTTTAATCTGCTACCGCCTGAATACATCACATTTGATGTTTTAGAAACTCCCATAAACACTGCATATTTCCGTAAATGGATATCAAGATGGATATACACTTGACTTTATGGATATCTCGTAAATCTCCTAAAAAGGTCGGCACTGCCGTCCTTTGCGCGTGAGCGGATATCAGCTCTTTATCCTGCTTTGAGTTGCTTTTCGTTAAAAAAGTTCACAGCCTCCTGAATAGGTCGTATCGTGTAAAGCAAATTTCCGTTTCGCTTCATGCCGTCTTTTGTGAAAACGCTAGTGTGCTCGGTGGTGATCAACCTTTTTTCTTCAAGCTCTGCGACATATTTTCGTACGGTGTTTTTACTCATCTTAACAGCCCGACCAATGGTTTTGTAACTCGGATAGCACTGATAAGTTTTCCTGTCCTCCAGATATAGAAGGTAGGCGTAGACCGCAATTTCGCCGTAACTTAAATTCAAAATAAAAATTTCATTCGGCAGTGGAAAGTAATTTTTTATCGCATCGCGTTTAGGATATTTTGTATATTTCAAATTTCACCTCCCGTAGTGTTTTTCTGTACCCACTCTATAAATTTTTCTTTAGGCACAACAATTCTATTTCCGATTTTTAGTGTGGGAAAATCTTTCTCTTGCATGAGCTCGTACCCTGTAGATATCGAAACGCCCAGCACCTTTGCCACCGTGTTTGCGTTTAGAAATAGTGGCAGTTCGTCATAGTTTTTGTAAACCGATTCTTTCATTTTGACCTCCAGTTGTTTTCTTCATAGCCTCCGTAGTTTTGATTTGCATACAAGATAGGGCGTATATCACTGTAACGTTATTTGATTTTGAAAGTTATTTTCACAGTGTGGTAAACCCCCTAAGGGATAATTTTAAAGTTCAATTCATTGATTTACCATTTAGCATATGAATCGTAAAATTGATTTTAACCTCCTCCTTTTAATTCTTGCAAATAAAAAAGACCATACATACGGTGAGTTAAGAAAACACAAACAGCGATACAACATAAATCTGTATCGCAAGGTTTTCTTAACCTCGATATGTACTGGTCTTTGCTTTGAGGTTTTTTCTATATTGAATTTTTTAAATTTGCGTATGTAGGAAATTTTTTCGTGTGTCTAATATACTATAAAATAAAATAATTGTCAAGGGTTTGGGAATAAACTTGAGCTTTGCTGGCGATACTATTTGGTTTAGAGGTTGTAAAAAGTTTTATCTTTGTGTGGCGAGGTATTCTTTGGTTATGGCGGGGCAAAAATTAGTTTTTTTAGAAAAACTGTGAACCTTTTTGGCACTTGATGTATCTTAATATTGGGGTCTTATTTTCAGTTTGAATTATATAGTATATTAGACAATATTTTAATGGTGAAAGCCTGTGATTATATTGACAAAGTAGGCTGCATAATATATAATTAAACATAATAGCCAATATAATGTCGTGCCCCAAAATATAATGATTTCCGGGGGATTGTTGAAAATGGACAAACTAGATAAAAAAGAGGAGATAGGTTGTAAAATGAGAAAAGGAATTACAGTAATAGCTATATGCTTAATGGTTATATTTGGAATGGTAGGATGCCAAACGCCTGTTGCAGAAGAAGATGGTTACAAAATCATCGGTGAGCAAAGTGAAAATGCAACTGTAGTAGATATAACTAATGGTACAGGCAAAGAAATTAAAGGGCTTTCAGTTAGGTCTTCTATGGAAGAAGATTTTTCTGCTAATATGCTAGACGATGAAAACGTAATTGCTACAGATGAAACAGTGCGTTTTTACTATTTGATTGACGATAATTCACAAGAAAGTGTTGAAGTAGAAGGCGAACAAATTCTTATTAACACAACATACTCACTTGAGATTACTTTTGCAGATGGTTCAGAAGTGATTCTCCACCAACTAATTTTAGAAGATATTAAAGATAGTCTTACTTTGAATTTTGATGAGGTGCTATACCTTACATATATAAGCGCTACAGATGACACAGAAGTAAGTACCAAAGAATACGAAATTTCAGAAGTGAAAAGGCTAGAAGCCTTAGAAAAAATGGCCGAACCAACGCCAGAACCGACTCCTGAGCCAACACCAGAACCAACGCCAGAGCCGACTCCTGAGCCAACACCAGAACCAACACCGGTGCCGACGCCAGTTCCTACAGCAAAACCAACTGCGAAGCCAGCACCAGTGGTAACACCGGTTCCAGCACCAGTCGTTACTCCAGTTCCAGCTCCAGTTGTGACTCCAGTTCCGGCACCAGTCGTAACTCCAGCTCCAGTAATACCTGAAGCTCCTTCACAAGGAACAGAAGATTGTCTTCCAGAAGGTGGTCCAGTAATTAACCCATAATAAATAAGAGGAAGTAAAAGGGGATTTATGGTTTTTAGTTCGTTAATATTTTTATTTGCGTTTTTGCCGGTAGTGCTTTGTCTTTACTACATACTGCCAGGAATGATAGCAAAAAATGCATTATTAATTATCGCAAGTATTTTATTTTATGCTTACGGTGAACCAATATATATTTTACTAATGTTGTTTAGCACAGGGGTCAACTATTGTTTAGGACGATTGTTGACCTCTCGTTCTGATAAAAAGAAAAAGGCGGTACTAATTTCGGCAGTACTTGTGAATTTAGGCATGCTAGGCGTTTTTAAATACGCAGATATGTTTATAGACGTATTAAATGGAGTTACTGGAATGAATATTCCTCTGACGAATATCCAGCTTCCAATTGGTATTTCTTTTTTCACTTTTCAGGCGTTATCATATGTAATAGATGTGTATAGAAACGAAGTAAAGGCACAAAAAAATTATTTCAATATTTTACTTTACATAGCATTGTTCCCGCAACTTATAGCAGGACCTATTGTAAAATACCACGATATTCAAGAGCAAATATCAAAAAGAAAATTAGATATTGGCAATGTAGCTGTGGGTATGAGGCGTTTTATCATAGGCCTTTCTAAAAAAGTGTTAATTTCAAACACGATGGCATTTGCTGTAGACGGGCTGTTTGATAGTAAGTGGGACAGTATGCCTATGTGGGCTGGATGGATAGTTGCAATATCGTATATGTTGCAGATTTACTTTGACTTTAGCGGATACAGCGACATGGCAATAGGTTTAGGCCAAATGTTTGGATTTAAGTTCTTAGAGAACTTTAATTATCCATATAAGGCGACATCTATAAAAGAGTTTTGGAGAAGGTGGCATATTTCACTTTCTACTTGGTTTAAGGAATACTTATATATTCCTCTTGGAGGGAATAGAAAAGGGAAGCTTAGAACTGGTATTAACAAAGTGTTTGTGTTTTTCTGCACAGGCTTATGGCATGGCGCAAGCTGGACCTTTGTTCTATGGGGGCTTTGGCATGGGTTCTTTTTACTCATGGAAGAATGGCTACCGATGAAAAAAATACCTAAGATAATTACGCGTGTGACAACTTTGCTAATTGTATGTATAGGCTTTGTATTCTTTAGGGCGACTTCGCTTGAGCAAGGTGCAGACATTGTCGGTACAATGTTTATGGGTTGGTCAAATACAGTGACAAGTGGACACTTAGTCATAAATTACTTAAATCCTATATTCGTTGTTGCCTTTCTATTCGGGATAATTGCAAGTGTCCCGTTTTGGCATGGACTACGAGAGTACTGTATGGCGACAGAAAAAAGACAAAAAATTGCAGATGTCTTATCTTATATAGGTACATATGCATTATTGATTGTAAATGTTTTAAGCCTAGCGGGCGGGATGTACAATCCATTTATTTACTTTAGGTTTTAAAGGTGGATGAAATGAAGAAAATAAATTTAATTTATATTGTCTCTTGTGTTTTGTTGCTAATAGTTCCATTTATTGGAATGGTGTGGTATCAAAATACAGATGCAATAGAAAATAAAGAGTTGGAAGACTTTCCACAGTTTTTAACAGAAGAAAGCACAGTGAATTTGGACTATCTTGAAGATATGGGAATTTACTTTGAAGATAATTTTGCGTATAGGAGCGAAATGATTACGGCTAATTCAGTACTGCGAGCGGAAGTGTTTTCGACAGGGTCTCCGCAAGTTATTGTAGGCGAAGAAGACTGGCTATACTACACGGGAACGCTAAGTGATTATCAGTCTGATAACACTATGACGGAACTTGAACTAAATATTTTTGGACATAATATGTCCTTGATTAAAGAGTTTGTCGAGGCAAATGGTGCAGAATTTTATTTTACAATTGCTCCAAATAAAAACAGCCTTTATTCTGAGAATATGCCGTGGTATCACATGGGAAGTAACACTGCCACAAACTATGAACTAGTAGAAAACGTACTAGAAGAAAATGGAATAGGGTATATAGATTTATACGAATCGTTTGAAGCGCAAGACGAGGTGCTATACTATGAGAGAGATTCTCACTGGAATACAAAAGGCGCGGTGCTTGTATATCAAACGATTATGGATGCACTTGGACTAGAGTATCACGATTATAGTGATAGCATTTTAGAGGAAAATCATGAGGGAGACATTGACAGTATGCTCTATCCTTATGACACAAAACTCGAAGAAGATTTAGTGTATCAAAGAGTAGAGGGATATACTGTAGTAAATGAGATTACAGATTATATGGACAGTTTTATTGAAACATCGAATTCAAACAAGCAAGGTACGCTGTTAATGTATAGGGATTCTTTTGGAGAGCTAATTGTTCCATTTTTGGCGGAAGATTTTAATTTAGGCTATTTTTCTATGAATACACCATATTATATTGAAGAGACAAAATACAGATTGCCAAATTATGTAATTATAGAGATAGTCGAGAGAAATCTTAGAAATTTGATAGAGCAAGCTCCGATTTTAGAGACTCTACCTGTCGAAAATATTACAAGCGAAGTGACGGATAGTGAGTCGACTTTGACGGTGAAAAAGGACGGAAGTTTTTTCGCAGTCGAGGGCCAAATTGATGAGGGACTTGTAGCAGAAGATATGAAACTTTATCTTCAAGTTGAAATCGAGGGGAAAGAGACAGTGACATATCCTTTATTTCTGACAGTAAATAATGATGGTGTAGGATATAAAGTGTACTTAAACGAAGATAAAGTGCAACAAGGTTCAAAGTTGGATTTATTATATGTAGGCGATGGGAATTATTGTGTAAAATCAATCATATACGAAGAGTAAAATACATAGAGGAGGACGGTTATGAAAAGGAAGATATCGAAAATAATAGCATTTGTAATGATAGTATCAATGATACAAAGCCCGCTTGTGGCATTTGCGTCAAGCACAGGTGAAGGTGAGACAGGAACTGAAGTAATAGTAGATGGAGGAACAGGAAGTGAAGCCCCAGTAGGAAATCTTCCGCAAGATCCAGCTGAAGGTGATGGTGAAACAGGAAGCCAACCTGAAGGGGAGCAAGGAGACGGAACAGGAAGTCAACCTGACGGTGAAGAAGGAGACGGAACTGGAAGTGATCCTGAAGACCCACCAGAAGAGAGCGTGATTACAGGTACAGTAAGTGAGCCAGTAGTTGACTCAGACACAGGAAAGGTAACAATAATAGTTACGCCTACTGAAGTTACAAATGGAGTAAAAACTGTAGAAGTAGCGACATGGGATAGCAGTGCAGAAAAAGAAAATCCAGACAATATAACATGGCACACAGCAATAAATAAAGGTGACGGAACCTATGAATTAGAGTTCAACGTGGCTGATTATGGGTATGTTGTAGGCAACTATACAGTAGAAGCGTATATTACTGATAATGCAGACGAGAAAGTATTGGTAGGTACAAAGACTTTTGAGATAGAGGCCGAGGATGAAAACCAAAGCGATGAGCCGAACAAAGATGAATCAACACCAGACGCACCAAAAGAAGAGGCGACGCAACAACAGTCCTCATCAGCAAATAAAGATGGAGCTATAATTATAAACCCAGTAGTGGTCTCGATGATTGATTCGTCAGCAGGAACAGCAAAAATCACCATATCACCAAGCGTATCAAGTGAAATAGAAAAAGTTTATGTACCAATTTGGAGTTCGGTGAACGGACAAGACGATATAATATGGTATGTAGCTACAAAACAAAGTAATGGTACATATACGCTAGATTTTAGTGTAGCTAGACATGGATACGATATCGGAAATTATACTGTTCATGTGTACACACAAAATAGCACAGGAATAAGAACAGGGATCGGTGCAACTAGTTTTACTATTAGTCCAAGTAAGAGTGAAATTGCGGTAGATAATAATACTACAGCAAGTGTTAGAACAATAGAGCTTAGTAATGCTATAAATCAAAACGGAAACAGAGTCAGGGCTGCTGTGTGGAGCAATGAAGGTGGACACGATGATCTTCGCTGGCTTGATATGACTTTAAATGGGGGTAAATATACACTATCGATTAATATAGGCGACTTTAAGTCAGCAGGGGGTTATACCGTTCATATTTATAGATATGATAATACAGGCAAAGCAATTGCTGTAGGAGGAAGTGAGTTTAATGTAGAAAGTAAAGTTGAAGCACAAATTATAGTCAGCGAGACAGATGCAGGCAGTGGTACTTCGAAACTTATAGTAACACCTGGAGTGGTAACTGCTGGAATAAAAACCGTATTAGTGCCAACATGGAGTGAAGTAGGCGGACAAGATGATGTTGTATGGTATCAAGCAGTAAGACAAGGCGATGGAACTTATTTAGTAGACTTTAGTGCAGCAAATCACAAGTATAGCCTTGGTGATTACGTTAGTCATGTATATATAGAAAATAGTTTTGGTCAAATGAATGGAGTAGGATCCACAGCATTTAGAATAGAACCACAACAAAGCGAGGCGACAATACAAGATGTTAGCGGTCAAGAAACAAATTATATCATTAATTTAAGCAATCCAATAAATCAAAAAGGTAATGACGTTTTAGTTGCTGTGTGGAGTGATACTGGCGGTCAGGACGATATAAGATGGATAAATATGACAAAGAATGCAACTGGGCATTCGACGACAATTAATATTTTAGACTTCAAAACGCTTGGAACATACTATGCTCATGTTTATATGATAGAAAAAAATGGCGCCATGGTAGGACAAGCAACCACAAGTTTCGATGTTACAGGAACTGCTACAGGCTCTATAGACATTCGTGATATTAATGGTGCAAATGGAACTTTTAAAGCAACGGTATCATTAAATCTTGAGAGCTGCAAATCAGGAATACAATCAGTATCAATTCCAGTATGGTCAAAATCTGATCAGAGCGATATTAAATGGTATACAGCAACAAAGATATCAGAAAATATATATACTGCAACAGTAGATATAAAAAATCATAGCTTTTCATTTGGCAAATATTCAGTTCACGCATATGCAAGGATGAATAATGGAATTCAAGTGGGATTAAGCGCCACGAGTACTACAATCAATGCTAAAGATTATGTTCAAATAGAGAGCATAGGAAAAGGTGAATTTAAGATTAGTGTGCAAGGTATATCTTCATCTGGCGTGTCAGGCGTGATTTTTCCAACATGGAGTGATGCAAATGGACAAGATGACATTGTATGGTACGAGGCTACAAAAACAGCAACAGGATTTGAGGCGATAATTGAAGCGGAGAAACATAAGGATATTGGTGGATTTACAACTCATATGTATTATGTGGACTCAAGTGGCAATCGAAGAAGTATTAGTGCTCACTATTTTAATATGACAACAAGTGACAATGTCGAAGGAAGAATAGACGCAGGTGTTGATTATGTTCTTTCTCAAACAGGAAGAGACTTATATGCCGCCTATATGTGGACCGCTAGAAATATTTCTTATTACACGATGAATACTCATCCCGCAACGCCTGATGGATATACAAGGGAACAGTATTATGCACTTATGGGGTTTGAAAAGCGCTATGGAAACTGTTTTGTGTATGCATCGGTATTTACACAACTTGCTCGCGAACTCGGTTATGAAGCTCAATATATTGAGGGTTATGTTGAGTCAGTTCGTGGTGGTTACGTTAGACATGGATTTACCCTGATAAAACTTGACGGAGCATGGTATATTTGCGATCCAAACCAACAAAGAGTTGTATCGGTAAGCCTATATATGCAACCTATAAATAATACAAGGTTAAATTACCTGTGGTGATAAAAGCCTTGAGATTTAACCTTTATGAAAAAATAAAACCCGTAGACTTTATAAATTAAGGTCTGCGGGTTTCTCATTTGAGTAATACCAAACAAAAAATTGACATTTTCATATATTTGTCGTATAATAAAACGAATTACAATGGCGAAATTATATAGTATAAGGAGCAATTACTTATGAAAGGCATAATTTTAGCGGGCGGCAGCGGTACTAGGCTTTATCCTCTTACTTTGGTAACTTCAAAACAGTTACTACCAATTTACGATAAACCGATGATTTATTATCCGCTATCGACTTTAATGCTTGCGGGGATTAAGGATATACTAATAATATCCACACCACAAGATTTACCAAACTTTGAAAGACTTTTAGGCGATGGGTCAAAATTTGGCATTAATTTATCTTATAAAGTTCAACCATCTCCAGATGGACTTGCACAGGCCTTTATTTTAGGGGAGGAATTTATCGGTGACGATGACTGCGCTATGATACTTGGCGATAATATTTTCCACGGCAATGGACTTACTAAGCGCTTAAAAGAGGCTGTAGCAAACAAGGGAAGGGCAACTGTGTTCGGGTACTATGTCGACGATCCTGAAAGATTTGGCGTTGTTGAGTTTGATGATAACGGCCAGGTTATTTCTGTCGAAGAAAAACCTGAACAGCCAAAATCTAACTATGCAATTACGGGCTTGTATTTTTACGACAATAGAGTTGTAGAATATGCTAAAAATTTAAAACCTTCAAAAAGAGGCGAGCTTGAGATTACTGACCTTAATAGAGTGTATCTGGAAAATGGCGATTTAGATGTAATCACTCTTGGTAGAGGTTTTGGTTGGCTTGATACGGGAACAGTGGACAGCTTAACCGAGGCGTCTGAGTATGTTAAGGTTATAGAAAAAAGACAAGGGCTTAGAGTTTCTTGTATAGAAGAAATATCATATAAAAACGGCTGGATTACTAAAGAAGAACTTTTAATTGCGGCCGAAAATTATGGAAAAAGTGAATATGGAAAGCACTTAAAAAATGTTGCCGAAGGCAAAATTCGTTATTAATTGGAGAAAAATATGAATATAATCAAAACAGATATTGACGGAGTTTATATAATCGAGCCAAAGGTTTTTGGGGATAGTAGGGGTTGGTTTATGGAGAGTTATTCCAAAATAAAAACACCTGAAATTGACTGCGAATTTGTGCAGGACAACCATTCTTATTCTGCCGAAAAAGGCGTTTTAAGAGGCATACATTTTCAAAACGGCGAGCATGTGCAAGCAAAACTTGTAAGATGCATTAAAGGCGCGGTAATTGATGTTGCCGTTGACCTTAGAAAAGGTTCTCCAACTTACAAAAAATGGGTGGCTGTTGAGCTTTCTGCGGAAAATAAAAAGCAACTATTCATTCCAAGAGGTTTTGGTCATGCATTTGTAACTTTAACAGACGATGTAGAGTTTGTGTACAAGGCTGATAACTACTACAACTACGAGAGTGATAGAAGTATTAGATTTGACGACCCTGAAATCGGAGTAGACTGGGGAATAGAAAACCCAGTACTTTCTGATAAAGATAAAAATGCACCGCTACTAAAAGATAGCGACTGTACTTTTTCATACGGAGGATAAGAAAATGAGTAATAAAACGATTATCGTAACAGGTGGAGCTGGATTTATCGGCGGAAACTTTGTTCATTACATGCTTAAAAAATACAATGACTACAGAATAGTTTGCATAGACAGCCTGACTTATGCAGGTAATATGGAAACTTTAGAGCCTGTAAAAGACAATAAAAATTTTGTTTTTTATAAAATTGATATAACAGATAGAGATGCTATTGCAAAGCTGTTTGAAACTGAGAAACCTAATATAGTGGTAAACTTTGCGGCTGAAAGCCATGTTGACCGCTCTATTGAAAATCCTGGTATTTTCCTTGAGACAAATATCATGGGAACACAAGTCTTAATGGATGCTTGCCGTAAATACGGCATTGACCGTTATCACCAAGTATCTACTGATGAGGTTTACGGTGATTTACCACTTGATAAGCCAGAACTATTCTTTACAGAAGAAACTCCAATACACACATCAAGTCCGTATTCTGCTTCAAAAGCGTCTGCTGACTTGCTTTGTCTTGCATATCACCGTACATTTAAGTTGCCGGTGACTATTTCACGTTGTTCAAATAACTACGGACCTTACCACTTCCCAGAGAAATTAATTCCTTTGATGATAGCAAATGCGCTTGCAGACAAACCTCTTCCTGTATACGGAAAAGGCGAAAATGTTCGTGACTGGCTTTATGTTGAGGATCACTGCTCTGCGATAGACCTTATAATCCATAACGGTAGAGTTGGTGAAGTTTACAATGTAGGCGGACATAACGAGAAAACTAACCTAGAGGTTGTTAAAATTATTGTTGAGGCACTTGGAAAAGACGAAAGCCTTATCACATATGTAACTGACCGTGCAGGACATGACATGCGCTATGCGATTGACCCTACAAAAATCCACTCAGAACTTGGATGGCTACCTGCAACAAAGTTTGACGACGGTATCAAAAAGACAATTCAGTGGTATTTAGACAATAAAGCTTGGTGGGAGAATATTATTAGTGGTGAATATCAAAACTACTACAAAGAAATGTATGAAAATAGATAAACCATTGGTATCAATCCTGCTTGCAGCATATAAACCAAACGAGAAATGGTTTATAGAGCAACTGGAGTCTTTAAATGCACAGGATTATGAAAATATAGAGCTTTTAATATGGGACGACTGTCCACTAGAGCATTTAAGTGAAGACTTAGTTAAGAAATGTATTACAAACTTTAGCTATAAGCTTTATAGAGGCGAGGAAAACAAGGGTTCTAACTTTGCATTTGAAGAACTTACAAAACTCGGAGAGGGAAAATACTTTGCCTACTGCGACCATGATGACATATGGTGCAAAAATAAAATATCAACACTTGTGGACAAGTTGGAGAGCACAAACTCTCCTCTTGTCTGCTGTGATGTTTATATAATTGACGGAAATGGGAATATTACGGGAAATTCTATAAAAGATTCGCATAAAAGGCACGAATTTCGAGAGGGCGAAGGCTTAGGACTTGAGATGATTACAAGGAATTTTGTAATGGGTTGCGCCTCACTTATAAATTCTGATATAGCAAAAAAAGCCATGCCTTTTCCAAAGGAATTTATCCACGACCACTGGCTGGCTATAGTGTCGGCACTAAGTGGCAGGGTAGAAACTATAAGGAAACCACTGATATACCACCGCAAACACGGAGGAAATCAAACGGGTGTGCTTGCTGGAATTGTGGACAGAAAAAGCTTTTACGACATTAGAGTTTTACGTCTTAAAGACGGAGTAAATATTGTAAGCGATAGGGCGGAAGAATTTACAGACAACAAAGAGATTTTAGCGGAACTTGAACATTTAAAGGCATGGGTAGACGCTAAAGAGCGATATTTTTACAAACCAAATGTAAAAGACTTAAAGACCATGCGCAAATTCAGATATTTTGGCAAATATGCAGTGCTTTTTGAATACTACGCACCGTTTATGCCAAAGTTTATTTTTAATAAACTAGTACAACTTATTAAAAAGGGAATACTCTAAACAGTTTAGAAAGAAGAGGACAATTTTATGGTACTTGTTACGGGAGTAAACGGACAACTGGGCTACGATGTAGTAAAAGTTTTAAATGAGAGAAACATACCCTGCAAAGGGATAGATATAGATGATTTAGATATAACAAACGAACAAGATGTTTCGGATTATATCGCAAATCTAAAACCTACAGCGGTGATACACTGTGCGGCATATACAGCAGTTGACAAGGCAGAAGACGATATAGAAACCTGTACAGCTGTAAACGTAAATGGACCCAAATATATAGCGACAGCCTGTAAAAAACTTGGTGCGAAAATGATACAAGTAAGTACTGACTACGTTTTACCAGGAGACGGCGAAGAGTGCTATGAAGTAGACGCTAAAACAGGAGCGAAAAGTGTTTACGGAAAGACAAAATGCGAGGGCGAAGAAGTTGTAAGAGAAATTTTAGACAACTGCTTTATCGCACGTGTGTCATGGACTTTTGGCATAAACGGAAATAACTTTGTAAAGACAATGCTAAGACTTGGAGCAGAAAAAGAAGAACTAAATGTAGTAGACGACCAAATAGGTTCGCCGACATATACAAAAGACATAGCAGTAACACTTTGCGACATGATAGAAACCGAGAAATACGGAACATACCATGTGACAAACGAAGGCTTTTGCTCATGGGCGCAGTTTGCGGCAGCTATAATGGAAAAAGCTGGACTAAACTGTAAAATAAACCCAATCCCATCAAGCGCATATCCAACTAAAGCAACAAGACCACTAAACTCGCGCCTAAGCAAAAAAGCCTTAGACGAGAATGGGTTTAAGAGACTGCCAACATGGGAGAGCGGGCTTGAGAGATTTTTGGAGGAAGTAAGGAACTAAAACAATGTTAAATAATGTAAGAGCGAAGTTGTCGCCGAAACGATTAATAGTATATTTATTTATATTTTTTGTTATGGTGGTAGCAGGTATATTCATTAATACACCTGAGAAAAATCAGCTAGAATTTTCTCTAACTGATAGTAATATTTCTACTATGCAAGTTTATTATTTGAGCAATACAGATGCTGATGATGCTTTTTCAGAGCAAAAATCCACAGCTGTTGATATGACACAAAAAGAAGAGCTTGTGGCATATACTGCATCAAATATAAAAGCAGTAAGGCTAGATTTTGGATCAGAAATAGATAAAACGGGTGTAGTAGAGGATCTAAGACTATATTCAGGATTTGTAAATGGGGTTTTTACTGCAGATGAAATAAAAAGTCAAATAGATTTAGGAAGTATTAAAACGCAGGACATAGAAGTAGAACTAGTCGATAATAAACTACAAATTAGAACTATTGGCGAAGATCCATACATGGTAATACCTACAGAGCTTTTCGCACTTACAGATTTTGAAATAAATTATATTGGAATTGCGGTGTCGTTTGTAATTGCGACAATACTTATTTATATAATATTTAGATATGTTTCTTTAAAGGACAACATAATTTTACTTAAAAATATATTTTGGAGCAAAAAGACGCTGCTTAAACTTGCACTAAATGATTTCAAATCAAGATACACAGGTTCAGCATTTGGCTCAATATGGGCATTTATTCAGCCTGTGTCGACAATTTTGATATTCTGGTTTGTTTTTGAGATAGGACTTCGCAGTACAGGAGTTGAAAATGTACCGTTTATTTTATGGCTTATGTCAGGACTTATTCCGTGGTTTTTCTTTTCAGAGTCATGGAATGGTGTCACAAATGTTTACGCAGAATACAGCTATCTTGTAAAAAAAGTTGTATTCAAAATTGACATCTTGCCAATAGTTAAAATAATTTCAGCGCTCATAGTTCATGTGTTTTTTATTGCATTTATGCTTTTGGTTTTCGCAATATATGGATTTTATCCAAATTTTAATATGCTAGGCATAATCTACTACATGGGTTGCATGGTGTTTTTAGTTATAGGGCTTGGCTTCATAACAGCCTCTGTCGCTCCATTTTTTAAAGATTTGATGCCAATTATGGGTATTATACTTCAAATGGGAATGTGGGCAACACCAATAATGTGGAACGTATCTATGATAGGTGCAGACTTAATGTGGATATTTAAACTTAATCCAATGTACTATATAGTAACAGGATATAGAAACAGTATGTTAGGAGATGTCGTTACGCCTGTGACATTACAGGACACAGCGTATTTCTGGTTTGTAAGTATAATTATACTGTTCTTAGGAATGACATTATTTAGAAAATTAAAAACACACTTTGCAGATGTGTTATAGGAGAATTTAATGGACAACAATATTGCGATTGAGGTTAAAAATCTTACGAAGATTTACCCAATATATAATGATAAATCAGATAGATTAAAAGAGTCACTAAGCCTTACAAGAAAAAAATATCATAAGGACTTTTACGCACTTAATGATGTGAGCTTTACTATAAATAAAGGTGAAGTTTTTGGGATAGTGGGGCAAAACGGTTCTGGTAAATCGACTATTCTTAAAATTATAACAGGGGTTTTGTCACAAACTTCAGGAGACGTAATCGTAAACGGTAAAATTTCAGCGCTGCTTGAGCTTGGTGCAGGATTCAATCAAGAAATGACGGGAATAGAAAATATTTACTTAAACGGTACAATCATGGGGTATACTAAAGAGGAGATGGATGTAAAAATCCCTCAAATTGTTGAATTTGCCGATATAGGCGATTTTGTAAATCAGCCAGTAAAAATGTACTCAAGCGGCATGTTTGCAAGACTTGCCTTTGCAGTTGCAATAAACGTAGAGCCTGATATTTTGATAGTAGACGAGGCGCTAAGCGTTGGCGACATGCGTTTCCAAATTAAATGCATGGATCACATGAAAAAGATGATGGAAGGCGGAACAACTATATTATTTGTTTCTCATTCTATAGAGCAAGTTAACAGATTTTGCACGAAGGCAATTTGGCTTAACAATGGCAATTTAAAATTAAGTGGAGTAGCTACATCTGTGACCAGCGAGTATGAGAATTATTTGATATACGGGCAAAATATCAGTGAGCACGAAGCTAATGCAAGTGAAGAACAAAACTTATCACAAGTTGAGATGATTTTACCTGAGGATAAAAGTATCTTAGCCTTGATAAAAAATGTTTCTATAAACTCAAATAGCTTTAATTTATTTGACAAGTTAGAAGTTACCATAGAATATGAGGTGTACACTGAAAAAATCGAAAACTTTCTTATCGGAGCTGCTATATATACTCCAAAAAGAGAATATATTTTTGGCCCAAATACTCATTTAGAGGGTGAACATGTTTATTCAACTTATGGTAAACATGTTGTAAGATATACTATACCTAAGTTACCAATAATCAAAGGTCGCTATGATATTGACGTAGGTATATTTGCTGATAAAGGTATGATTAACATAGATTATAAAGAAAGTGTAGTTTCGTTTGAAATGAATAATAATTATATTTCAGAGGGGCTACTTTATATGGAAAATTGCTGGGAGGTATTGTGTTGAATAATGATGTATCATTTGATCAATTTCAAAGATATAAAAATGCGCAGTTAATAATTGACAATATTAGAGAAAATGATGAAAGTCTAAAAATATTAGAAGTTGGGGCAAATGCTCATCAGAACTTAGAAAAATTTTTGCCAAATGATGATATTATATATTTAGATATAGAACTTCCTGAAGAACTTAAAAATTCGGAAAAATATATTCAAGGTGATGCGAGTGATATGAAGTTTGACGACAATGAATTTGATGTTGTTGTCGCTCTTGATGTATTTGAACATATAATTCCTGAACGTCGAGATGCTTTTATTTCTGAGCTTTATAGAGTTTCGAAGAAGGCGTTTATTATTTGTGCACCATTTTCTTCAGAAGAAGTTGTTGTAGCTGAAAATAATTGTAATAATATTTTTAAAATGTTTTTTGGTATTAATTATATATGGTTAGAGGAACATAAAAATTTAGAACTTCCATCTTTTGAAAAATTAATAAATTATTTGGATGTAAAGAATATCGGTTTTGAGCAATTTTCGCACGGAGATATAAATCTATGGCAAAGGTTACTTAATGTGCATTTTGCTACGGTTTTAAGTGGAGAATTACTTCCTAAAAGAGAGGCAATTGATTATTACTACAATACACAGTTGTTTAAAAATGACTATAACGAGAACTCATACAGGAAATTTGTGATAGGTAAAAAAATTGATAAATCTCTAACAGGCTTTGTAGAGCGATCTAAAGCGGTAGTTTATGATGAAAAACTAGAAAATTTAGAAACTAATTTTTATGATAGTGTATACTCAATTTTTAAAGATAGCTTAAATATATACAACAATAATTCTAGTATATACCCATGCACGGGAAAGGGCTTTAACGAAGAAGAAAAGCTTATTTTTGAGATGAAAAAACAAGGCGAAAGTAATCTATATATAGGAGAAGTAGCAGTTGATTTAAATGCAAAAAAAATAAGATTTGACCCAGTCGAAGGACAGTACTGTGTGTTAAAAAATTTGAAGATATTTTCAAATGGAGAGCTTGTTAAATACGAAAATGTCAATGGATACACTGTTGATGAATATGAGATTTTCCTGAATTTTGACCCTCAAATAATCTTTGAAAATTTGGGGACTCAACTTCGAATTAGTTTTGAAAAATTTAGTTTTGATTTAAATGATGAGATTGTTCACGCTGCTTTATTAAAATTGATAGAATATAAAGGGCAAAACTTTAAAATTATCGAAGAAAATGAAGTTAGAATGACTCAAATTGCAGAAGAAAATGAAATAAAAATAAATCAAGTAATTGAAAGTAAAAATGCAGAAATTAGTGATAAAGACAGTCAGCTAAACCAAAAGACAGATGAGCTAAATCACTATAAAGAGCATTACCATGCAGCGATAAATCAAAGAACTGTGTTACAAAATCAAAATTCAGCTTTGCAAAATCAATATGTTGCGCTAATCAATTCAACAAGTTGGAAAATCACAAAACCGTGCAGGGTGTTAGTGCGTGGAACCAAAAAATTCTTTAGAGTATGCCCGCTTACAAGGCTCCCGTATAAGGCCTTACATTATTGGAGGTTACATGGTTTTAAGGCGATGTTGGCAAAAATTAAATTACGCAATAAAAGAAAAAAAGAAGTTGGTAATTATGAAGTAAAGCATACATTATCAGAAAAAGAGAGGAATTTGCAGGAAAACGCTAAATTTAGCAAAAACATCAAATTTAGCATAGTTGTCCCTCTTTACAATACACCAGAAAACTTTTTGAGAGAAATGATACAGTCTGTTATAGACCAAACTTATGGTGATTGGGAGTTGTGCCTTGCAGATGGAAGTGATGACAAACATGCATTTGTTGAAAAAATTTGCAAGGAATACTCGAAAAGAGATAAAAGAGTTGTATATAAAAAACTTGAGAAAAATTTAGGTATATCTGAAAACACAAATGCTGCAATTGATATGGCGACTGGCGACTATATTGGACTTTTTGATCATGATGACTTATTGCACCCTGCAGTGTTATATTACTATATGATTGAAATTTGTGATAATAATGCCGACTTTATATACTGTGATGAATTAACTTTCCAAGGTAACATAAATAATGCTACTGTAATACACTTTAAGCCAGATTTTGCTATTGATAATCTGAGGGCAAATAATTATATTTGTCATTTCACAGCATTTGATAAGAAATTAATAAAAAAAGCAGGTGGATTTAGGAAAGAGTTCGACGGATCTCAAGATCATGACATGATCCTAAGACTTACCGAGCAAGCAAAAAATATCAGGCATGTTCCTAAAGTTCTATATTTTTGGCGAAGTCATCCCAATTCAGTGGCGATGGATATAGGATCAAAGACATATGCGATTGAAGCAGGCAAAAGTGCTGTAATGTCACATTTAGAAAGAGTAAAACAGCCAGGTATAGCGGAAAGTTCTAGAGTCTCACCATCTATTTATCGAATTAAATATGAGTTAAAAGATACCCCATTAATATCAATTATTATTCCAAATAAAGATCAAAAAGATATTTTAAAGCAATGCATAGATTCAATTCAAGATTTATCATCATACAAAAATTTTGAAATAATTATTGTGGAGAATAACAGCACAACAGACGAAATTTTTGATTATTATAAAACCTTTGATAATTGTGATAACGTTAATGTAGTTTATTGGAAAAATGACTTTAATTACTCCGAAATAAATAATTTCGGATTTGAGTTTTGCAACGGTGAACAAATAATTTTGCTCAATAATGATATAGAGGTCATTACTCCGAGTTGGATAGAAGAAATGCTTATGTACAATCAAAGAGATGATGTTGGTATAACAGGAGCAATGCTGTATTACCCTAATGATACAATACAACATGCAGGAATTGTTTTAGGAGTATTGACTTTAGCTGGTCACAGCTATAGACACTTTGAGAGAAATCATGTGGGATATATGGGTAGGTTAGGTTATGCTCATAATGTAACGGCTGTAACAGCGGCATGCCTTATGATAAAGCGTTCTGTCTTTGAAGAGGTAAATGGACTTGACCCTATATTTAAGGTGGCATTTAATGATATTGATTTGTGTATGCGTGTACGACAAAAAGATTATTTAGTATGTTGGACACCATACGCGGAACTTTATCATCACGAATCAATTAGTAGGGGGAGCGAGGATACTCCAGAAAAGCAGGCAAGATTTGTCGGTGAAATAAAATTGTTTCATGAGCGTTGGGAAAAGGAGCTGAAAAATGGCGATCCTTATTACAACAAAAACTTGACACTTGATAGAGAGGATTTTAGTTTTAGGTAGCTAAATAATCAAATTATTTTGAAAGGGTGTTTTTTTGAAAAAAAAATTGAGAAATGATGTTTTAAAAAAATATATTTGTGGTTTTATTATTGTAATAACTGCATTTAGTTTATCTATATTTACTCAAGTTATATTTAATGATTCCGATAATATTAAATATTATGAGAATGTAGAGCAAAACTTGAACTTTGTAAAAGTACAAATACAAAATAGTATAGGTTATAATATTGAGGGAGATTTATATACTGTAACACAAAATGACCCACAAATGTACTTATCTACATCAGGGAATACCAAGCTGATTAACCTGAGTTTTGCGGAGCCGTTATCTGAAAAGCTTTCAATACAAGCTTTTTACTATAATGATAATCAGCCAATTAGTGAAAACCATTCTGTAAATTATCAAATTTTTGCGAAAGAGAGTTCGATTCTAATTGAAATTCCTGGTGATAATGTCGACTTGCTGAGACTAGATATAGGTAAAAATAAGGGAGAGGAGTTTAGATTAAGTCAAATAGTTGTGTCAGATCAACAAATTTTATTTATTGATAAGTTTTTTGCTAAAGTATCTATAGTTCAAACAATATCATTAACGTTGATATTTGTTTTAATTATATTTGTAGTATATAAATATAATTATGTTATAATAAAAAGTAAAGGTGTATTTTTAGAAAAAATTAGTAAAAAAATAGCAACGAGAAAAAAGCTAGCATTTTTCTTTTGTTTTGCGCTGGTAACATTTGTGGTTTTGATAGTCTTTTTTTTAAAATTTTATATTGAGATTTCACCATCACTATATTTGCCTACATATATTATTACAGGTATTTTAATATCATATTTTTCTATATGGGCAGTGCTATATTTGAAAATTATTGAAAATAAAATAAGCCTTAATTTATTATGTGCCAGCATAGTGCTACTTACAGGTATCATGTACCTATTTGTAATTACTCCATATTCAGAGCCTGATGCACCATACCATTATAATTCATCATATAAAATGTCAAATATTTTGATGTTTAATTTTGATGGGTTAAATGAAGTTAATGAAAACCATTATACTTATTATGGACTTGATGGACACTACAATACATCACAGTGGTATGACATAATTGAAGAAACTGGACTAGCGGTTAATAATATTGATAGAGCGGTAGAAATGTCAGCGCCAAGTGATACATTATCGTACCCAGTACTATACTTACCACAGGCACTCGGTATTGCTTTTGCACGTCTTTTAAATCTCAATTATATTGGAGTGTTTTTCTTAGGGCGTTTATTTAACTTGCTATTCTTCTCGGGTGCAGTTTATGCATCTATGCGTATAATACCAAGGTTTAAATTATCTGTATTTGCGATAGCTATGATACCTATAACGCTACAACTTGCATCAGGTTTTACATATGATACAGTAGTGAATGCATTGGCTCTGCTGTTTTTATCTACTGTAGTGTCTGCGATATTTAGAGTGGATCATATAATAACAATGAGCGAAAAAGTTAGATTGATTATATTTGGAGTACTGCTTTGTCCGGCAAAGGTTGTTTATGCCCTATTGTTGCCACTAGTTTTTTTAATTCCCGTAAAGAGATTTGCTAAAAAAAGACAATATTTTGGCTTTTTAGGATTGTTTGGAATTGCATGTATAGTACTGTTTGCTGCGACAAAACTTATTCCGACCATTATGTGGGCTAGTTCAGGAGAAATTGCATTAAACTGGGAGGGTTACAATAATTATACACTTTCATATATTTTTGAAAACCCAATAAGTGCATTAATGATTTTTATTAGAACTAACATTGAGAAAGGGTATTTTTACTTTAGCACAGCATTTGGCGGGAATTTAAGCGGATTAACTTTAAAAACATATTTTATTGTACCTGTGTTAAGTGCGCTAGTTTTAGCTTTTACTGGAATAGCTAGCGAAAAAGATGAAATTTCATTTTCAGCAAAGCAAAAGACAATGTTAACGTTTATTTGTGCTTCAGTGTATGGGGCAATACTTATGTCAATGTTCTTAGGTTGGACATCGGATTTTAGAACTGTTATAGAAGGTGTTCAAGGAAGGTATTTTATACCTATTATGCTGCCCTTTGTAATGCTTTTAAGCACGAAGAAGTTTAAACTTTCATTTAATCCAAGCTATATCGTCATTCCCGTTACCTTAATAGTAAATGGTATAGCAGTATATAATGTTTTGAGATATACTGTTGTGCATTAGTTAAGACAATATAAATTAAAGGAGAACAGAGTTGAAAAAGCACAGCGGACTTATTTGGAATAGTTTAGGCAGCACTATGTTTGCTGCGAATACATTTATATTACAGATTGTAGTTACAAGGGTTATGGGCATTTCCTTGGCAGGCGAATTTGCCATAGCTTTTACTACGGCACAACTTATCTACATAATTGGAATTTTTGGGGTCACATCATTTCAGGTAACAGATTATAAAAGAGAATATTCTTTTAGCGATTATTTTTATTTTAAAATAGCGACGACGGTGTTAATGCTAATGTCAGGTGTTATGATTTCGTTATTTTATTTTAGCTCTGTCGAGACAATGATATTAATAAATCTATTGACAATATATATGGCAGTTCATGCATTTTCAGACCTATACCAAAGTTTATATTTACAACATAATAGAGTAGATTTAATGGGTAAATCTCTATTTTTCAGAACACTTATTTCACTAATAACATTTGTAATTAGCCTTTATGCTTTAGAAGATCTTTTTGCGTCTATAATTTTTATGGCAGGAGTTGCATTGATTTCAGGATATTTCTTTACATATCGACCTAAAAGATATATTGATTATACAGTGTCTGCCTTCGAAAAAATGAAACTCAAGTCACTTTTCAACCATGTATTTCCCTTGTTTTTATGTTTTATTTTAGTTAATATTATAATTAGTGTCCCAAAATATACACTGGATTTCTTTTACGGGAGCGATACTGTTGGTTATTTCAATATACTATATTTCCCTATACAAGGAATGAGCTTGGTAGGTACATTTATTTTTTTGCCAACTATTAATAAATACTTGAGTTTTATTAAATCTAATGATAAACATGCATTTATGAAACTTTTGCGAAATCAAATTACATTAATTTCGGCAATAACAATAGTTTTAGCGATATTGGTTTGGTTTATTGGAGTGCAAATTTTAGGTGAGATGTATAACGTTGATATAACTGAATTTAAAGTAGAACTTGTTCTTGCGGTCATAATAGGTGCTCCACTTGCGATATCAACACTAGTGCAGTATCTGATAACCGCATTTAGGGCGATTAAAGTTTTGGTGTTACTTTATATGGTATGTACAATTGTTTGCATTGTAACGAGTATAATCCTAGCTTCTCTTTTAGGAATTTTAGGTGTACTTATATCACTGTTTATATCGTACATAATATTACTGGTTTTTGGGATAATTCTAATCGTAAGGAGGGTGAATAAAATTCAAAGTTAGAACAAATATTAAATAATATGAAAGGACTTAAATAATGAAAACACTTTTAATCATACCGGCATATAACGAGGAAGAAAATATTGAAAGAGTAGTTAACGATATAAGAGATAACTACCCACAATATGACTATGTCGTAATTAATGACTGTTCGACAGACAGCACAAAGCAAATCCTTGAGAGAATATCCGCAAATTATGTTGATTTAGACGTGAATTTAGGCATAGGCGGAGGAGTGCAAACGGGCTATATATATGCCGATAAGCATGAATATGATGTTGCAATACAAATTGATGGAGATGGTCAACATGACCCAAGCCATCTTAAAGAGCTTATTGAACCCATTGAAAGAGGACAGGCTAATATGGTAATCGGCTCAAGGTTTATAAACAAAGAGGGTTTTCAGTCGAGTGCGCTTAGAAGATTCGGTATTGGTTGGCTTAGTACAGTAATTAAGCTTTTAACAGGAGTTAGAGTACGTGATGTTACTAGTGGTCTAAGAGCTGTCGATAAAACGCTAATTAAGATATATAAAAATGACTATGCGCAAGATTTTCCAGAGCCAGAAGCGATAATGCTATGCAATAAAGTGAAGGGCAAAATTATAGAAGTACCAGTTATTATGCACGAAAGAGCAGGAGGAGTGAGTTCTATAAACTCATTAAAATCGATTTATTATATGATTAAAGTAACACTTGCGCTAATTGTGTGCAAATTTAAAAAGATATAGGAGAGAAAAAATGAATACTGTTTTACACATTTCTTTAATAGTGGCTGTGCTAATATATTTTATCGTACTCTTTATGATGCTAAGGAAAAATAAACTCAGCTTAAAATATTCGCTCCTATGGATGCTAACCGGTGTGATAATGGCTGTTTTTGTAATATTCCCGGGACTGCTTGATGTAATAGCAGGATTTTTCGGAGTGCACACACCAACAAATGCACTTTTTGCGATACTTATATTTTGTTTGATTATTCTTTTGATTTCTTTGACATCTATAGTATCAGCTCAAACAAAGAGAATTACAACGCTCATTCAAGAGGTAGCCGTGAATGATAAGGCTATCAGAGAGCTTGAGAAGAAAGTTTTTGAGGGTAAGATTTGAGTTTGTAAAATTGAAAAATAAAAGAACAGGGAGGATATGCAGCTTAATATGAGCATATCCTTCCTGTTTGTGCAATAAGAATAATATGAGTGTATATGGTTTTTTCAATCGGGTCTGTGAATAAAAGTCTGTAAATCCAGATTTTCTATGATAAGTTTTAAGAGTTGATAGCTGAATTAGGCTAGCAACTCTTAATTAATATATAGATGATAATTGCGAGCATGCCCATCAGCACAGATGATTAAAATGTCTTTTACCCCACGGTTTTTCAGCTCGTTTAGCACAGAAAGCCAGTATTTAGCGCTTTCGTTGTCGCCTATGCTAATAGATAAAACCTCTTTTTTGCCGTCTGTATTGATGCCCAGAATAACATATGCTGCTAGCTTTTTTATGACGCCGTTATCTCTTATAGAGTAATGAATTGCATCTATGTAGAGGATTGGATATACCTCATCTAACAATCTGTTTTGCCACTCCTCTATCTGTGGCAAAATCTTGTCTGTCACATCAGAGATAAAGCCTTTCGACGCCTCGAAACCATAAATATCTTCCATTGTTTCTGATATTTGTCTTGTTGTCATTCCTTTTGCATACATAGAGATAATCTTCTGGTCAATTTCTGAAATGTCCTTCTGTCGTTTCTTCACAACACGGGGGCTGAATGTGGATCTCCGGTCTTGTGGAACTTCAATATCCATACTACCATAACGACTCTTTATTTGCTTTGTTTTGTAGCCATTACGATAGTCCTCAGAGTCGAAGCGTTGGGATTTTTCATATCCAAGGTGATCATCCATTTCTGCTTCCATCATTTCCTTAATCGTTCCTCCAAGAAGATCTTTAAGAGCATCTTGGATGTCCTCAGCATTTTCTATATCGTATTCCTGTAACAACTGCTGAATGATTTTTCTCTTACCTTCTGTCATTTGTACTTTGTGTACTGCTTTCTTTTGCCATAATTTTAGGCCTCCTATGGTTTTTATTTTATCATAGAAAGCCTAGAATTTCATTATTTACAGAAATTTTTTCACGTTCCCTCCAATTGCCATTGTTCATATTTGCGTACACATGCACTGAGTAAGTGCCAAATGAAAAATTATGATTTTTTACATCAACTGTCACTGTATATATCTTATCTGATGCTTTTGACGCTGTGTACCACACTATGTCACTTTGATCAGGTTTTGACCAAATGGGAATTAATATTGAACTTACTCTTGATTTACAGTTATCAAGATTTAACGAAACAGTTACTTTAAAAGTTCCATTTGCTCCATTAATATCACTAATGTCTACAGCGCCTGTAGCGGTTCCTGTTACATTAAAGCTTGTGGCAGATTGCCCTACCATAGTGCCATTTTTTTCTATCGTATAAACATGAGCATAGTATGTTCCAAGTGTTTTGAAATCTGCAATATTGATTGTCGATGAATACCCAGTTGCATCCCGATCCATATTTATCCATTTTATATCGTCCTGACCGCTAGTATCACTCCACACAGCAACTAAAACTTTGATTTATTGGATTACTTAAGTTTATGGTATAATTTGTTTCTCGACCATCTACATCTTGTATTGTCGTTTCGCTCGGCTACGCTATTATTTCAAATGACGTGGATCCCACTCCATTCGTTTCTCCAAAACCATTTTCTATATATAAATGGCTAATGTAAGTGCCAAAGCTATATTTATGATTTGATATGTTAAAATCCACTGCATAAGTTCCATCGCCTTGTCTTACTGCTTGATACCATACAACATCATCTTGTCCGCCTACTTCACTCCATGTTGGCACTAATACGGTTTTTATTCCAGCAGTTACCACTCCAGGTGTTACTATAAGTTTCGAAGTACCACTGCCTGCATCTGTCTCGCTGACTATAATTTGTGCTTCAACTTTACTTTCTACATTAAACTCACTTCCTCCTACAGCAATTGCTTTGCCTGTATTATCATATCTATAAATATGAACGGTATAACCCCCTGCTGACTTAAAGTCGCCTATATTAATCGATAGTGTATATTTACCCCCATTTAAAGTCATATCAAGCCAGCGAAGATCATCGTGTCCACCTTCATTGCTCCACACAGCAGCCCTGACTCTGTTTCCGTTTTGATTTATAGCATTACTAACTTCTATTGTCCTAACACTTGCGGCTGTATTACTATCTATTATTATTTCGCTCGGCTGCGGTATTATTTCAAATGCTGTGGATCCCACTCCATTCATTTGACCAAAACTATTTTCTATATATACATGACTAACGTAATCACCAAGGCTATACTTGTGATTTGCTGCACTAAAGTCTACTAAATAAGTTCCATCGCCTTGTCTTACTGCTTGATACCATACAACATCATCTTGTCCGCCTACTTCACTCCATGTTGGCACTAATACGGTTTTTATTCCAGCAGTTACCACTCCAGGTGTTACTATAAGTTTCGAAGTACCACTGCCTGCATCTGTCTCGCTGACTATAATTTGTGCTTCAACTTTACTTTCTACATTAAACTCACTTCCTCCTACAGCAATTGCTTTGCCTGTATTATCATATCTATAAATATGAACGGTATAACCCCCTGCTGACTTAAAGTCGCCTATATTAATCGATAGTGTATATTTACCCCCATTTAAAGTCATATCAAGCCAGCGAAGATCATCGTGTCCACCTTCATTGCTCCACACAGCAGCCCTGACTCTGTTTCCGTTTTGATTTATAGCATTACTAACTTCTATTGTCCTAACACTTGCGGCTGTATTACTATCTATTATTATTTCGCTCGGCTGCGGTATTATTTCAAATGCTGTGGATCCCACTCCATTCATTTGACCGAAACTATTTTCTATATATACGTGTACATTATATTTACCTACGCTGTATTTATGATTTGCAATATTAAAGCTCAATACATATGTACCATCATTTTGCTTTGACGCTCTATACCACACTATGTCGTCTTGTCCATTTATGCTGCTCCATGTTGGCACATGTATGGTTTTTATTTCGTCACTACTTGCCATAGGCGTTATTATAATTACTACTGATCCTGATGCTTCGTCGACAATAATCTCAGTTTCAGTTGTGTTTGATTTCACCGATATCCCTGTAACATCAACCGTCACACCGCCTGCTGATAATGTCACCTTTGTATCACCTTTTGAAAACGCACTTCCATTTTGATAAGATACTGTATATCCTGTAAAGTTATTGTCTATATCACCATTATCATATGTCGCTTTTACGACCATGCCATTTGTATTGAATTTTTCGCCAGCAAGATAAACTTTATTGCTAGGTTGTGTAGTAATTTCTAAGGCTATAAGATCAGGAATTATTGCTTCCTCCACCACAATCCCGAAACTAACACTCCGTCCAGCATAACTAATAATAACTTCCGTATCGGCGGTGGTTAGGGGTCTGTTTGGAGTTATTGTTAGGCTGTTTATTGGGACTTCGGCTGTTGTTTTATCTATGTATTCGG
>CAYJIA010000027.1:0-30772 GCA_964370115.1 uncultured Eubacteriales bacterium | reverse complement strand
AATTAATAGTATTATTCAAACTTAATAAATAACTCATACATAAAGTTTTCATCGTTCATTCTATACTGCTCTAAAAGCTCTGGGCCACAGGCTCCGGAGCCAACTCCGCTGTGTTTATAGTCTAGGCAAAGCACGGTGTCGTCTGATTTTACAAGCTCGTAGTTGTGCATTTTACTTGCAAGCTCCTCTTGTGTATACTCAGAGGCGTTAAAGCTAAATGCTTTTTCACTACAAACATACATAACGCTTCCGCCATCGCTTATATTAAACTGTTTACAACCATAATGGCTTCCGTTTTCTTGCGGTTTAATATAGTCTTCGTGTAAATTTTCGACTTTGTCGGCAAAAAGTCCAAAGTACGATGAAATATGCTTATCTTCATAGCTTTCATATGGGCCATAACCCAAGTATTCTACACTGTCAAAAGTTTTTGGCATAAACATACGAATACCAAATCGTGGAAGATATGGGAAGTCTGCCTTTTTAGCACAGTTTAAAGCCATACGCATATCGCCGTTTGAGTCTATCTCAAACACTGCTTCAATTTGAATAATTTTTTGAATATAAATTGGAACAAGTGATAGAGAGCAAGTGATAGTCGCAACGCCGTCGTTTATCTCCCAATTTGTGTCGTAAACTTTTACCTTTGCCCTATCGTAACCATATTGTTTCCAAACTGGGTCAATATACATATCGTTGTCCGTAGGAGCCCTATAAATGTTATACTCCATAGGCTTTGTGATAAAGCATGTGTTATTTTTTACTATGGCATCAAACATACCTAGCTTTTTATTAAAACTGTGTTTAAACATAGGTGAAGAGATGTAAATTTTTTCGTTGTCTTCTTCTACATACATATCACCTTTAACATGCTCTGGTCTTTGGTACACACCTTCGGATATCATAAGCTGGTCAAAGCCAAGAGGGAAACCAGCATCATAAAAGTTGGTGTCATATTTTGAGGTGTAATACAAAATGAGTGTTACGGTTTTGTTTGTATCAAAGTCAAACGGAATTTTCACTGTTTCTGTCTTGTGTGGCGCTATGCTGATATCGTCTAAAATTCCGCCATAAACAGTCTCGCCGTCTTCTTGAATTTCATATGAGATAGTAGCAAAGTCTATTACATCGGTAAAGTCCATTGTGTTAAACAAAGAGATTTTACCCTTTTCTTTGTTTTTTAAGCTAGCTCTAATAGGTCTTATGCCGTTTTTAAACTCTATAAGCCCTGTGTGCGGTGTTCTGTCGGGATATACAAGACCGTCCATACAGAAGTTTCCGTCGTGTGGGAACTCGCCAAAATCGCCGCCATAGCGATAAATAGGCTTATTGTCTGGTGTAGTTCCACCGTAAACGGCATGGTCACACCATTCCCAAACAAAGCCACCGACAAATCCATCATATTTGTAAATTTGTTTTTGATAATCTTCTATATCACCAGGGCCGTTGCCCATGGCGTGGACATACTCGCACTGAATAAAAGGAAGAGTGTTGCTTTTGTCGGCAAAATACTCGTCAACTTTTTCTGTTGGGTAGTACATTTGACTTACCATGTCTAGCATAGATTTATCATTTTTTCTGCCATAGGCATCAAAGTTGCAGTTTTCATAGTGCAAAAGTCTTGACGGATCATATGCCTTTACCCAGCGTCCAGCTTCCTCGACATTTACGCCAAATCCAGACTCGTTGCCAAGAGACCACATGACAACACAAGGGTTATTTTTATCCCTCATAACATTTTTTACATTCCTATCTAGTATAGCCTTTTTAAACATTGGGTCTATGGCTAAATCAGAATATCTGTCCCAACTTACATCTCCATAAGTCGAGTTTGCGCCGTGTGACTCCAGGTCGGCTTCACCCATCACGTAAAATCCCATTTCGCTACAAAGTTGTAAAAACCATGGTGCGTTTGGATAGTGACTTGTGCGAATAGCGTTTATGTTGTGTTGCTTCATAAGCATAAGGTCTTCGAGTGCTTGCTCGTAGCTTATAGTATAACCAGTCACAGGGTCGCTGTCGTGGCGATTGACACCCTTTATTTTAATGTTTTGATTGTTAAAGTAAATTACGCCGTCTTCTACCTTAATTTCCCAAATTCCTAGCTGTTGAGATATAACCTCGTCTTCACTACTGATTAAAATGTTGTAAAGGTAAGGGTCTTCGGCACTCCATAAAAGTGGATTGTCAATCGTGAATTTTATCTTGCCTTTTTTATCTGCTTGCTCGTCTAAAAGCTCGCCTTCGCTGTCAAATAGTTTTGCTGTTACTTTTAAGTCCTTTGGTTTTTCAAGCTCAATTGTAACAGTTGCCTTTGTGTAGTTTTTATTAAGCTCTTTTTTTACAAAGAAGTCACGGATATGCTCCTTAGGACGCCTTAATATGTAGACATCTCTAAAAATACCGCTCATGCGAAGCTTGTCTTGGTCTTCAAGATAAGTGCCGACACACCACTTTAACACTAATACGGCTATGCTGTTTTCGCCTTTTACGAGTAAATCTGTAATGTCAAATTCGCTTGTGCTGTGTGAAACTTGGCTAAAACCTGCAAACTCGCCGTTTATCCAAAGATAAAAGCAAGAGTCGACGCCCTCAAAATTAATATAGTTTTTAGACTTCAAGTCTTTTTCGCTCACATTGAAATTTCTTACATAAAGTCCACAAGGATTGTCGTCTGGCACATATGGTGGATCGTAAGGTATTGGGTAGTGGATATTTGTGTACATATGCTTATCATAGCCGTAGTTTTGCCAACAAGACGGCACTACTATCTCGTCCATTTCGCTCTCGTCTAGTAAAATTTCATCAGAATGAGAACCCGTAGGCAGAGCCTTGTCGTATGAGTCATAGTACTTGAAACTCCATACACCGTTTAGAAGTGTCACTTTAGAGGATTGTCCCTTTAGCACCTCTTTTTCGTTTTTAAATGGGATAAAATAGCTTCTATCAGGGCAAGTGCCAAGGTGAAGCAAGTTTGGATTTTCGTGTATTTTTTTAAATTGCATGATTTTTCCCCTTTCTGAGTTTTGCATATATTTCGATTTCGACTTGAAAAAAATATAAAAATAAAGTAAAATGATATATCTACTTTAATTTTTTAGGAGGATATATGGTTGCTGTAGTTTTGGCGATTAGCCTGCTTTTTTGTGTACCGGTAACACTCATTTCGATAAATATTGCAAGGCGTAGACAGTCAAGCGGACTAAGCCTTGTTAAAAGCGATAATATCAAAATCATTTTGGCGGTTACATTTTCTGTAGCGTTTTTACTTAGGATGTATCTTGCCTTTACCACAGAGGGTTATGCGCTTGATATAGGCACTTTTAAATCCTGGGGATACACCACAAACACTGCTGGATACAGTGGTGTTTACGAGGCGTCAGCCTTTCTTGACTATCCACCCGGATATCTATATGTGCTCTCTTTCTTAGATGCAGTAAGAGAATTTTTCAAAATTGACATCATGAGCGCATTTTACACCATGATGCTAAGAATACCGTCCATAATCGCAGATTTGGTGACGGCGTTTATAGTATATAAAATCGCAAACAAAAAGCAAGGAGAGAGTTTTTCGCTATTTTGTAGTGCATCGTACTTGTTTTGTCCAGCGATAATTTTAAATTCTGCGGTATGGGGACAGGTGGACTCTTTTTGTACCATGCTTGCCCTAGTTTCTATAATTTTTCTACAAAAAAATAATTACTTGGTTGCAGGTATAGTGTATGGAATATGCAGTCTTTGTAAACCACAAATGCTCATGTTTGCTCCGATTTTCCTTTTCTACACCGTGTACAAGCGTGCGTTTAAAGGTCTTGCAATAGGTTTATTATCCTGTCTTGGAAGTATTATACTACTTTCCACTCCGTTTATCAACAATTTTAATTATTTTTGGCTAATTGAAAAATATAGCTCAACTTTGGCGTCGTATCCGTATTACAGCGTTAACGCATATAATTTCTGGGCGCTTTTAGGTCTTAACTGGTCGCCTTTGCCTAACAGCGAAATTTTAGTGTCACTTTTAAACTGGTCAGTACCTGTTTTGGTGCTCGCCTTGGTCGGGATTTTTATGAAAAAGTGTAAAAACAGCGTGAGAATTTACGGAGCCTGTGCAATAATAACCGCTACCATGTATATGTTCTCAATAAAAATGCACGAAAGGTATTTTATGCCGACCTTGTTGTTTTTAGTATTGGTGTACGCGTTGACAAAGGACAGACGTTTTATGTACTGTTTTTCGGTATTCACTGTAGTTCACTGCGTAAATGTCTACTTTGTAATGATAACACCAGGATATTTTCCGCCTGGAGACTCTTGGTATATACTTTTAACATCATTTGTTTTTACTATCGCGTATGGATATATGATGTATTTGTTTTATCTTTATATGAAACTGCCAAAGGGCAAAACTTTTGCAAAAAACGTAAAGGGAAAATCAGAAAAAATGAAGAGAATAGACACGAATTTAAAAGGCAGAAAAGCCTTGTCCCTAAAAGATATTTGGGTGGTAGGTGCTATTTGCGTATTCTACGGTATTTTTGCATTTTGGAATTTAGGAGACAACAAAACCGCAAACACCTCTTGGAACCCGACTGTGGGTGAGGAGGTCGTTATAGAAACAAATGGCGAATTTACCCATATAAACTATATAATAGGCATTGCAAAGGGCGAAAACAGCAGTAGTCTTGTCGGTTCGAATTTCTCGATTTACGTATCAGACGACAATGTTAACTGGAGCGAGTACAAAAACCTTGCAGAAGACAGTTTTTCGTATGTCTATCAGTGGCAGAGTATAGATATTCAAAACTCGCCTAAATACATAAAAATAGTGGCACAAGACGATGTATCAGTCTTAAACGAGATAGCAGTGGTAAACCAAACGACCAATGCCGTAATGCCTGTAAGTTTAGTCTCGGGAAGTGGTGAAAGCCTAATAGACGAGCAAGACAGCGTGCCCGTGTACTCTGGCTACGAAAACTCGACCTACTTTGACGAGATTTATCATGCGAGAACAGCATATGAGCATATTTTAGAAATAACGCCATACGAAAACACCCACCCACCGCTTGGCAAACTGATAATAGCATTTTTCATAAACATTTTTGGAATGAACCCATTTGGCTGGCGATTTGCAGGAGCTCTTTTTGGCGTGTTAATGTTGCCTGTTTTATACTTCATATTAAGAAGATTTTTTAACAGCCGTGTATTATGCGGTGCAGGCATATTTATTTTTGCCTTTGACTTCATGCATTTCACACAGACAAGGATAGCAACAATCGACACCTATTCTGTGTTTTTCATGCTACTTATGTATGCGGCAATGATAGTATTTTGTCAAAAGGATATAATAAATTCCTCTATAAAATCACTGATACTGCCTCTTTTACTCAGCGGAGTATTCATGGGTCTTGGAATAGCCTCAAAATGGACCTGCGCCTATGCGGCGGTTGGACTTGCCGTGATGTTCTTTATGAAACTTATCGTGACAGGGCATAAAATATATAAGGACAAAGATACATTCAAGAAATATAAAATGAAGTGCATAGATATCTGCCTTTGGTGTATAGGCCTGTTTGTTGTAATTCCTTTTGGTATTTATTTTGTAAGTTTTATGCCGATAATGCTTCTGCCACATAATCAAAGCGACATGATAGGTGCATTTTTAAGGGCGCAGACTCATATGTTTAACTATCATTCAGGGCTTGTGTCAGAGCACCCGTTTGCATCGCCTTACTACGAATGGCCACTTGTTGTGCAAAACATTTGGTATTACATAACTCACAACCATCAAGGAAGCGGTATGGTGTCGACAATATCGGCGCTCGGAAATCCAGTCGTCTGGTGGGGTGGATTTGCAGCCCTTGTTTTTGCAGTGGTGAAAGTTATAAAGACAAAAAACTTAGCACTAAACTTTATCTTAATAGGCTTTGCCTCTGTGTATTTGCCTTGGGTCTTAATTCCAAGAGAAACATTTATATATCACTATTTTACCGCAGTGCCATTTATAGTGACGGCAATAATATACTTCTTTAGCACGCTTCAAAACAAAAAAACTCTTGCCCTTGGAGCGGTAAAAGTTGATATGTCAAAAATAGTTGCAATAGGCTTTTGCGTTTTTACTTTTGTTATGTTCTTGGTGTTCTTCCCTGTAATTTCAGGAGCACCGACAAACCTTGACTACGCAAATGTTTTAGAGCTATTACCCGACTGGATTTTTGCATAAAAAGTATCTATAAATAAAACACAGATGTCCTGTACCTTACCGAAAAAATCGGTCACCATACAGGACATCTGTGTTCTTTGGGCTCGCCCATCTATATAAAAGCAACCTAATATTTAAGGTTGCTTTTATATTTTATGCAATTGTATTAAGTTTAGTCACTAATTAATTTTTGCCAATATTTGGGCAAAGGTAATCACAAACGGAATTGTTACTATTGATATCAGCGTGGATATCGCAACTGCCTTTGAGGCGAGCCTAGAGTCTTTATTAAACAGCATGGCAAGAAGTACAGTCGCCGTTGCTGTCGGTGTACAGCTTTGTATTACTATGCTTACAAACAAAGTGTCCTCTGGGTTTATCAAAAACACAAGGCCTAAAACAATAAGAGGAACTGCCAAAAGCTTGAAAAACGCCATTTTGTAAACCTGCAAATCCTCGATAAAATCGTTGAGATTTAGTTTTGCTATACAGGCACCTGCGATAATCATTGCAAGAGGCGTGTTAAGTGCGCCGAAACTGCTTATAGGTGATAAAACTAGGTTTGGCAAATCTAAGCCGAATATGTAAATGGGAAGACCAAAAATAGTGCCGATGACTCCTGGGTTAAAAAGCAGAGTGCGAATTCTTATTTTACCCTTGCCGCCCATCATGCTATAACCATAGGTCCAACAGATAATATTAAATACAACTATAAAAAACGAGGCGTAAATAAGGCCTTGTGCACCTAAAATGCTTTCGACCAGTGGCATACCCATAAAGCCTGAGTTGCTAAAAGCCACGCCAAATCGCAGTACGTTTTTTCGTCCTTCGTCTTGCTTTTTAAACAAAAATTTGCTCACAATTATTCCGATTAAGATAGAAGCTAGTGCCAAGACTATAGACAAAACTACATTGTAAACAGAGATATCACCCGAGTCAACCGTTGCAAAAGATGAGATGATAAGGCAAGGTGTGACAATATTTACAAGAACTTTTGTCATCTCCGAGGCACCTACATCGGTCAAAACTCTTTTCTTAAAGAGCAGCCAACCTACTGCCATCATTATCATCATTATGCCAACTTGTCCCAAAACGGTTAAAAAAATGTCCATTTATACCTCTTTCTAAAATCAAACGTGTAAACTATCTAAGACCTGCCAAAATTTGCGCTGCGGTTATCACAAACGGTATGGTTATAACCGAAATCAAGGTTGATATCGCAAGCGATGTCGAGGCGAGTTTTGAATCTTTTTTAAATAAAAGCGAGAGCAAAACCACCGAAGTCGCAGGCGGTGTGCAGTGCTGTATCATAAGATTAACATATAAAATATCGTCGGGATTTACTAAAAATAGTATACCCAAAAGTATTGCGGGAACAAGCAAAAGCCTAATTGCAGCTAGCTTATAAACCTGCATATCCTCGACTAAGTCTTTAAGCTTAAGCTTTGCTATACAAGCACCTGCGATAAGCATTGCAAGAGGCGTGTTCACACTTCCAAGGCTTGCCATAGGAGAGGCAATAAGCTGTGGAATTTCTATGCCAAAAAGATAGATGGGAAGACCAAATACTACTCCGATTACACCAGGGTTAAGCGCAAAACTGCGAATACTAAACTTTGCACTGCCGCCCATCATGGCGTAGCCGTAAGTCCAAAGAAAAATGTTGTAAATAACAAGGAAAAATGACGCGTAAATCATGCCTTGCGAGCCTAAAATACTGTCGACAAGTGGAATTCCAACAAATCCTGCATTGCTAAAGATTACCCCAAAGCGCAAAACATTTCTACGCTCTGGAGATTGCTTTCTAAAAAACAAATAGCTTACTCCAATGCCAACAGAAATAACAAGTGCCGAAAGCAGTGCCGACATTACTAAATTATATGTCGATACAGAGCCCGACTCAACAGAGGCAAAAGAGTTAATTATTAAACATGGAGTTATAATATGTATTAAAATTTTAGTGATTTCAGTACAGCCGACATCGGTCAAAACTCTTTTTTTAGAGAGAAAAAACCCCACCGCCATCATAATTGCCATTATGCCAACTTGCCCTACAACAGTCAGAAAAATCTCCATTTATAATTCCCTCTTATCCCTTTTTCATGAATTTTTTGTAATAATAATATCCTGCGATACCAAGTACAACAACGGTAATTATACGAAGAATATTTCCTAAAAGTCCTACAAATAAGTTTAACACAGGGAAGATACCACTTAATAGCCACCATATACCCAAAAGTATAAAGAATCCACCTAAAAGGGTAAAAATTTTGTCTTCCTTAGTGAATTTAACAAGCAAAAATAGGCCGATTAACAGCCAAATTGCCGCATAAAAAAATGCCATAACACTCCAACTTTCTAAATAAAATATACTACATATTTTATCACGGTTTAAGTATTATGACAAGAGTTTATTAAATTAAGTTTTATGTCTGCCTTCTCTGGGGCGAAGGGGTTTTTCTGAAATTATAAGTTTTGGACGTTTTACGCCTTTTTTGCTTTTTTCTGCTTTAATATATTTTATTATATTTAAAACCATCAGCACAAGCATAAACCCAAGTACGCCAAAGACTGCAACCCACATCATCATACCCATAAAATTCACACCATGCTCAATTTCGGGATAGCTTATTGTGGTTAGTATATTAATCAACTCAAATCACCTCGAAAATTTACTGATTATGATTATATCACTTAATGCACAGGAAAGCAAATAAACTTTAAAAAACCTTCCCATAAGTCAGAAAAAACAGTCACATCAAGGCTTTCGTCTATTCCTAAAGTGTAGACATTCAAATAGGTTTTATCCATGTATTCCTCAATTTCAAAGATAGGTTTGTCAACATTTGTCAAACTACTGCGACATCTGTAGTCGGTTACAAAAAAGCATATCACTAAAAATATGATTACAAGAGTAGCAAAAAAGCTTGTTAAATAGGTTTTAAGATTAGGCGATAATTTCATTTTGTTTAAAAATCCTTTTTATTTTTAGCTTTCCAAGATTTTAGTTAATTATTAATAATGAATAATTATGCTTCACGCCTTAATTTTGTGGTGCAAAATCAAAAAAACACAAAGCCTTTTCACCACAATTCGCCATTCTCCATTCTCAATTCTCCAAAAGAACTTCCGCCACCACATTTCCCATAAGCTCTGCCGAATATGTAGCCTGAGCAAAAGTGTTTACCTCTACACCGACCTCGAACAACAAAGAGGCGTTTGTGGCGTGCATGTTGTAAACCCGATTGCAAAACATCAAAGGCCGCATAAGTCCAGGGTAGCTTGTCGCCGCTTCTTCTTGAAGCTTTAATGCAAAAATCAAATTTTCCTGCCAAGTGGGAAAACCTAGCTCGCCCGTGGGGTCACTGCCGGTTATTATCATTATCTGCGCCGCCTCTTTGCCATCAATTTCCACCACAGGACGGTATTTTGTTCCGTCATCTTTCGTCAGCGAATCACGGTGCACGTCAATGGTTACTTTTATAGACGGATACTTTTCAAGATATGCATTTACGGTTTCTATGGAGCGATAATACGAGCCAGAGTAGGAAATGTCATCGTGCAAAGTTGTGTCGTGTATGACGTTTATCCCCTGTGCCTCAAGCGTGTTTTTAAGCGCTTCACCTACCATGGTTATATTGCTGTTATTGTCGGTACTTCTAAAACTTTGGTCGGTATAATAGTAGGACAAAGGGCTTAAAAAATAACTTTCACAGCCGTGGGTGTGGTAAATAAGCACCGAGGGTTCATCGCTATCCTCTAGGGTAAAAGGCAAGTCTTTTAAAAGTTCTTCACTTAAATTAAGTCCAGAATTTGATGTGTCGTTTACATAGAAATTTGAGACAGGCGTGCCTCCTGCAATAACAGTGTTCACAATAGAGCCAGAAGGTCTTGTGGGGTCGGGGAAAATTTGTGGTATATGCTCTTCTACAAATTCAACAGCCAAGCCGTCTTGCCCTATTATTATATCCACACTTTGCGAGCTGTCATCAAGATTATTTGCAGGTGTAAATGCCTGTGGTGTGGGCGTGGGCGAAATATCTTCACCTTGTCCTAATATTGCACCTAAAATGGGACTAAAGTTTTGAGCTAAATATAAAGTAAATACAGAGAAAAACAAAAGCGTAATAAGAGTGGAAAAAATTTTTGATAGTGAGAGCCTATATCTCTTTTTATTGCTTATTTTCAAACACTCACTCCTTTTTTTAAGAAACATTCAAGTTTTAAATTATATGCACATATTTATACATATATTCGGCTGAAAAAACTACAAAAAAATAGCTGTTATTTTTCTTGTATTTATGATATAATTAATCGGATATACATTTTGGACTAAGGACTAAAGGTGAATAGTGAAGGACTATTAGTCTTTAACCATTAGTCATTAGCTATTAGCCTAAAAAGGAGTAGATGGGCTTGATTATTTTGGGTATAGACCCTGGGTATGCCATAGTTGGCTATGGTGTAGTCGAATTTAATGCGGGAAAATACCGCACACTAGGGTACGGCGCCATAATGACAAAGGCAGGCACCGACTTTAATAGACGGTTGGAAATTATTTATGATGAACTTGAAATAATCATAAAAAAATACAAACCAGACGTAATGTCGATAGAAAAATTGTTTTTTCAAAATAACCAAAAAACAGCGATAGACGTGGCACAGGCAAGGGGGATAATCTTGCTTGCGGCGCAAAAAGGCGGTTTGGAAGTACACGAGTACACGCCGCTTCAAGTTAAATCTGCGGTAACAGGTTATGGAAAAGCAGAGAAATATCAGGTTATGGCGATGACAAAAAAACTGCTTCGCCTTGAAAAAACACCAAAACCCGACGATACGGCGGACGCCTTGGCTCTTGCAATTTGCCATGGGCAGTGCAATAAAAATGTCAGTTTTGGCGTGAGAAAAGTGAGAACAATACAAGATTTAATAGACGAGCATAATTTAAAAAACTCTTTAAAATAAAGGAGATATATAATGTTTTATTCAATAAGTGGAAAACTTATACACACAGAGCCGTCGATGGCGGTTATAGATGTACACGGAATAGGATTTAAGTGTTTTATATCAATGAACACAGCGAGGGCGCTTCCAAAAGTGGGCGACAATGCAACACTTTTTACACATCTTCACGTAAGGGAAGACGCACTAGACATTTTTGGATTTATTTCAAACAGAGAGCTTGAGTTTTACAAGCTTTTGACAAATATAAGCGGTGTAGGACCCAAGGTAGGGCTTGCGATTTTGTCAGAAATGACACCAGACGACATAAGTCTTGCCGCGGCAGGCGGAGACAGCAAAGCCTTTGCCAAGGCAAACGGTGTAGGCCCGAAACTTGCACAAAGAATAGTGTTAGAGCTTAAAGACAAGGCTGGCAATATGATAGTAGGTGCATCAAAAGGACAAAGTGCCGCTCCTATGCAAACAGACTCGCAGGCGGTGTCGGCGCTTGTGGCGCTTGGTTACTCGCCAACAGAGGCGGCAAGCGTTGTGAGCCGTGTAGACTCTTCGCTTAAGACTGAAGATATAATTAGACAGGCGCTAAGACTTTTGGCGATGAAATAATAAGAGGTGAAAACTTTGGATTATAATCAAGATTATGATTTTGAAAACAGAATGATAGACCCTGAGTACACTCAAGCGGATACAGATGTAGAAAATCCACTAAGACCCAGAAGCCTTAGTGAGTATATAGGGCAGGAAAAAGTAAAGGAAAATCTTGCAATCTATATGGAGGCGGCAAAACAGCGCCGAGAGCCTTTAGACCATGTGCTTTTATACGGCCCTCCGGGACTTGGTAAGACCACACTTGCAGGAATTATAGCAAATGAAATGGGCGGAATGCTTAGAATTACCAGCGGCCCTGCGATAGAAAGACCCGGTGACCTAGCCGCGCTTTTGACCTCTCTTAACGAGGGCGATGTGCTGTTTATTGACGAGATACACAGACTTCCAAGAACAGTAGAGGAGATTTTGTATCCTGCAATGGAGGACTTTGCAATAGACATAATCACGGGCAAAGGACAAATGGCAAGTTCGTATCACCTACCACTGCAAAAATTCACGCTAGTAGGTGCGACGACTAGGGCAGGCCAGCTTACTGCACCTTTAAGAGACAGGTTTGGAGTTGTTTTAAGGCTTGAGCTTTACAGCCCAGAGGAATTATCAAAGATAGTAACAAGAAGTGCTGGGATTTTAGGAATAGAGGCAGACGCAACAGGTGCACTAGAGGTCGCCTCGCGATCAAGGGGAACGCCGAGAATAGCAAACAGATTTTTAAAGAGAATAAGAGATTTTGCCCAAGTAATGGGAGACGGAAATATAACATATAATACTGCAAAAATAGCTTTAGACAGAATGGAAATTGATGAGCTGGGTCTTGACTCAGCCGACAGAAGAATGCTTACGGCTATAATACAGTTTTATGGTGGAGGCCCTGTGGGAATCGAAACCTTAGCAGCGGCGATAGGCGAGGAGTCGGTCACTATAGAGGACGTAGTTGAGCCGTATTTAATGCAAATAGGATATGTAAAAAGAACCCCAAGAGGCAGATGTGTCACAAGGGCGGCATACCTACATCTAGGACTAACCCCACCAGAGGGAATGGGAGAAGAAAAGGCACAGGTTGGGCTATATTAATTAATAATGAATAATTGATAATTAAGGTGAACGCCTTCGGCGTGTTTTAAATAAAAAATGCGTAGCATTTTCACAATAATTCTCAATTTTCAATTCTCAATTTTAAATTAGAAAGAGGAAATATTTATGGCTAGATTATTTGGTACAGACGGAATTAGAGGTATTGCGAGCAAGGATTTAACATGTGAGCTTGCACTTAAAGTAGGTAGGGCGGTTGCGACTGTTTTGATAAACAAAAGCAATTCTCACCCGAAAATAATAATTGGTAAAGACACAAGGGTTTCATCGGATATGCTAGAGGCGGCACTTTGCGCTGGTATCTGCTCTATGGGTGCTAATGTGGTGAATTTAGGCGTTGTGCCTACTCCTGCGGTTGCGCTTCTTGTAGGAAAATATAAAGCAGATGCGGGTATTATGATTTCTGCATCACATAACTCATTTGAGTATAACGGAATTAAAATATTCAGCGGTGACGGCTACAAACTGCCCGATGATTTAGAAGAGCGAATTGAGTCTATAATACTTGGAGAAATTCCACAAAAAACTCTTCCAATAGGCGAGGGAGTGGGCACAGTAAGTTATGCAGACACTGCGGTAAGAGACTATATAGACCATGTGAAAACGACTATGCACTTTAGTCTTGACGGATTAAATATAGCCATAGACTGCGCAAACGGCTCGGCAAGTGTGAGCGCAAAAACTCTTTTTGAAGAGCTGGGCGCAAATGTACATATGTTATTTGATGAGCCAAATGGAATAAACATAAACGACAACTGTGGTTCAACCCATATGGAAACTTTAACTCAGTATGTAAAAGACAATAACTTAGACGTCGGTGTGGCGCTTGACGGAGATGCGGACAGATTTTTGTGCGTAGACGAAAACGGCGACTACCTAGACGGCGACTATATCATGGCAATTTGTGCGCTAGACATGAAATCAAGAGGAAAACTAGCGAAAAACTGTCTTGTTGGAACAATAATGTCAAACCTAGGACTTATTAAGCTTTGCGAGAAAAACGACATACATTACGAGGCTACAAAAGTAGGCGACAGATATGTTTTAGAGCAAATGCTAATTGAGGGCTATAACCTAGGCGGAGAGCAAAGCGGACACGTAATATTTAAAGATTTTGCGACAACAGGTGACGGACAGCTTACGGCGGCGCATCTTTTAAGCATTATGAAAAGAAGAGATGCAAAACTGTCGTCACTTAAATCTGTTTTAGAAAAATACCCACAAGTGCTAAAAAACATAACTCTAAGTGCCGACGGCAAGGCGGAGTTTTACACAAATTACAAGGTGCGTGATGCACTTGAGGCGGCAAACAAAGAGCTTGCCGACACAGGAAGAATAGTGGTAAGACCTTCGGGCACAGAACCACTTTTAAGAATAATGGTAGAGGGTCAAAGTTTGGAGCAAATCGAAAGAATAGCAGACGAACTTTGTGAAGTAGTTAAAAAAGAATTATGCTAAGTGAAAGGCGATACAAATGAGATTTGCAAATTGGGAAGATTATGAACTAATAGACACGGCAGACGGCCAAAGACTCGAGCGTTGGGGAGATATAATTTTAATTAGACCCGACCCACAAATTATATGGAGTAGTGAAAAGAAAAATCCTTTATGGAAAAATGCCCACGCCATATACAAGCGTTCAAGCTCGGGCGGAGGCGCCTGGCAGTATCTTAAAAAAATGCCGGATGTGTGGAAAATTAAATATAGTGGTATGACTTTCAGGCTAAAAACCATGGGTTTTAAACACACAGGAATTTTTCCAGAGCAAGCGACAAACTGGGATTTTGTAGAAGATAAAATCAAAAACAGTGGCATGAGTGACGTAAAAGTGTTAAACCTTTTTGGCTACACAGGTGCTGCAAGCCTTGCCTGTATGAAAGCAGGGGCAAAGGTGACACATGTAGATGCCTCAAAAGGCATGGTGCAGTGGGCTAGAGAAAACGCCACGGCATCTGATATGAGCGATTTACCTGTAAGGTGGCTAGTAGACGACTGCCTAAAATTTGTGCAAAGAGAAGTTAGACGTGGTAATAAATACCACGGCATAATAATGGACCCTCCGTCTTATGGCAGAGGACCCGGTGGAGAAGTCTGGAAGCTTGAAGAACAGCTTTCGTCACTTGTAGATGTATGTATGCCGATTTTATCGGACGACGCGCTGTTCTTTATACTAAACTCATACACGGCTGGACTTTCACCGTCGGTTATGGAGTATTTATTGAGCGTGACGCTAAAGAAAAAATTAGGCGGCAGTGTAAGTGCCGACGAGATAGGGCTTAAAGTAAGTGAAACAGGATTAGTTTTACCTTGCGGAAGCACAGCTATTTGGGAAAAATAATATAGAAAAGAGCGTGGATTGTGGCTTTTATTAAGGTTAAGGATTTAAGATTTTCGTACATTGCGGAACAAGTCGACGGCATAGAAGTGCTAAGAGGCGTAAATATGGAGATTAAAGAGGGCGAGTTTGTTTGCCTTTTAGGGCATAACGGCTGTGGAAAGTCCACCTTGGCAAAAATATTTAACGGAATGTTGACACCAAACGCAGGCGAAGTCTTGATTGATAATATAGATACGAAAGATGAAAAAACTCATATAGAAATAAGGCGCAGGGTAGGTCTAGTTCAACAAAACCCCGACAACCAGCTTGTCGCAGGAATAGTGGAAGAAGACGTCGCCTTTGGCCCTGAAAACTTGGGAGTAGAGCCACTTGAAATAAGAAAAAGGGTGGACGAGGCGCTAAAGGCTGTAGGCATGTATGAATACAGAGAGCATGCGCCGTTTAAACTGTCAGGTGGACAAAAGCAAAGGGTTGCAATTGCAGGAATACTTGCAATGCAGACAAAATGTATAGTCCTAGACGAGCCCACGGCTATGCTTGACCCAAAGGGCAGGCAAGAGGTTATGGACACAATAAAAAAACTCAACCGCGAAAAAGGAATTACTATAATTCTAATTACCCATTACATGGACGAGGCAACTCAGGCGGATAGAGTTTTGGTAATGGACAAAGGAAATATCCTAACAAGCGGAACACCCAGAGAAGTTTTCTCTAATATAGAGCTTTTAAGGGAACATAGCCTAGACATACCACAGGCGACAGAGCTTGCATACGAGCTCTCACGTGCAGGAATAAAGCTTGACGAGCTACCGCTTAATACTAAGGAATGTTTGGAAAGTTTAGAAAAATATATCGGTTAAGAAAGAGTAGAAAATGGCGATAATTGAGATTAAAAATTTGACATATACCTATGGTCTTGGAAATCCCTTTGAAAAAACTGCGGTTAATAACATTAGTTTTGACATAGAAGAAGGAGAGCTTTTGGGCGTTATAGGTCATACGGGAAGCGGAAAGTCCACCTTAATTCAAATGCTAAATGGGCTAATTAAACCTACCTCGGGTAAGGTTTTGTTAAGCGGTAAAGACATTTGGGAAAACCCTAAAAAAATAAGGGATGTAAGGTTTAAAGTGGGCATGGTTTTCCAATACCCAGAATACCAACTTTTTGACGAAACAGTAATAAAAGACATAAGTTTTGGCCCTAAAAACATGGGTATGTCCGAGAGCAAAGCTTTAGAAAGAGCTAGAGAGGCAGCAAGGTTTACCGACCTACCTGATGAGCTGTGGGATAAATCACCATTTGAGCTTTCTGGAGGTCAAAAAAGGCGCGCTGCAATAGCCGGCGTAATTGCAATGGACCCCGACGTGCTCATTTTAGACGAGCCAACAGCAGGACTTGACCCAAAGGGAAGGGAAAAGCTGTTAAAGCAGATAACAAATTATCATAAAAAAAGAAAAAATACTATACTTCTAATCTCACACAGCATGGAGGACATTGCGAGTGTTGCAGATAGGGTGCTTGTTTTAAATAAAGGAGAAATAGAGTTTTTGGACAACACAAAAACAGTTTTTTCTCACGGAAAAAGACTGCGTGAAATAGGACTAAAAATACCACAAATCACGCATATTATGCAAAAACTTCACGACATGGGACTTGATGTCGATGTCAGCACTATAACGGTGGAGGACGCACTAAATCAGCTTGTCCCCATACTAAAGGCTAAGGGGGGAAATATATGATTAAAGACATTACAATAGGTCAATATTTTCCTGCGAAAAGCATAATTCATTCGCTTGACGTAAGGCTCAAGCTTTGCCTCACCATATTTTTTATAGTTCTATGTTTTATGGCACAGAACTTTATAAACCTTGGCTTGGTTTTTGCACTGGTGACTGTGACCATAATCCTGTCAAAAGTTTCGATAAAAACTTACTTAAAATCATTAAAACCTGTAATTTTTATCTTGGTTTTTACATCAGTTTTAAATATGTTTTACGGAACGGGAGAGCCGATTTTTCAGTTCGGAATAATAAAAATAACCATGGGTGGAATTTATTATAGTATAATAATCGTAATAAGAATTTTATGCCTTATATTAATAAGCTCGGTTCTGACATTTACAAGCTCACCTACCCAGCTTACAGACGCAATTGAAAGGCTTTTAAAGCCACTTTCGTATATAAAAGTACCTGTGCATGAATTTGCAATGATGATGACAATAGCACTGCGTTTTGTTCCGACTCTTTTAGAAGAGACCGACAAGATTATGAGTGCGCAAAAGGCAAGGGGTGCCGACATGGAAAGCGGAGGCCTAATGCAAAAAGTAAAGGCACTAGTACCTATACTAATTCCACTTTTTGTCTCTGCGTTTAGGCGTGCGTACGACCTTGCAACGGCAATGGAAAGCAGATGCTACACAGGCGGACAGGGCAGAACAAAAATGAAGATTATGAAACTTCTAAAAAGAGATTATATATGCATAGCGTTTTGTGTTTTATACCTTGCAGGGTTTATCGCACTTGCCTATGTAATACCACCTATAGTAAGGTAGGAAAATTTATGGAAAGAAATTTATTTTTAGAAATTGCATTTGACGGAAGTCACTACCACGGTTGGCAAATTCAGCAAAACGCAGTAACCGTGCAAGAGGTTTTTCAAGATGCACTTTTTAAAATACTTGGAGAAAAACCAAAGATAAAGGGATGCAGTAGAACCGACTCGGGAGTTCATGCAAATATGTACTGTATAAGCCTTAAAACAGATAGAAATATACCCGAAAGAAGGCTTATGGGTGCGCTAAACCACTTTTTGCCAGACAGCATATCGGTGCTTGAGTGTAGGGAAGTTGGGGAAGACTTTCACGCAAGATATTCGTGCACTAAAAAACGCTATGTATACAGAATTTGGAACAAAGAGCAAAAAAATCCTTTTCTTGCAAATAGGGCATTACATTACTGGTATAAAATTGATGAAGAGCTTTTAAATCGTGAGGCAAAGCACTTTATAGGCACACATGATTTTACCTCGTTTTGCACACTAGACCAAAGGGTTTTAGACGACGCCACAAGAACTATGTTTGACTGTTCGGTTGAAAGAATAGGCGACGAAATACGTTTTAGTGTTGTGGGTGATGGGTTCTTGTACAACATGGTAAGAATTATGGTGGGAACACTCTTAAAAGTGCAACAGGGCAAAATAAAAGAGGGTCAAATCAAAGACATAATACTATTAAAAGACAGGAGCAAGGCAGGACCAAAGGCACCTGCACACGGCTTATATTTAGACAAAGTATATTATCTGTGAACGGAGAATTTTTGAAATGGCTAAGGGCAAAAGACTTAAAAAAAGCGAAAAAGAACTTGTAATCAGAGAAGGCGAGCGCTTTAGCGAAGCTAAAAAAGCGCAGGCGAAGCCTGTCGAAAAAAAGGTGAAAGAAACACCTGAGCAAAGAGAGATTAGGATACTCAAAAAACAGGCGGAAAAAGAAGCAAAGAAAAAGGCAAAAAAAGAAAAAGTAGAAAACGCCAAGAGAATGAAAAGGGCGAGTGTAGAAGAAAAATTTAATATGTCGTGGGCAAAAGAAACTTTTATGAGTATGTCCACAAAAAAACTAATAATAATAGTTACAGCACTTGTTTTGTCGTGTGCAACGGTAGTTTTTTGGCTCAACCGCGAAAGCATATCATTTGACAATGTAAACGTATGGCTTAGGACTACGTTTGTAGGCGACGGTGTCGGCGAAGGATATCCCGTGAGTGTGTCGGTGACAAATGCAGGCAATGTGGGGAATATAAACGGCAACGCCGTAGTGCTTACCGACAGCGAGCTTGTAGTTTTAGACACAGTGGGCGACGAAATGTTCACAAAACATCACGCATACCAAAACCCCGCTCTTTTAATAGAGGGGGAAGAGATAGTGATGTATGATATAGGCGCAGATTATTACGAGAGAGTAGACCTTGATGGAATATCAGAGAAAATTGAGAACGAGCATGGCATAATGAGCATAAAAATGTCACAAAACGGCAAAATTGCACTTGCAACTCAGGCAGAGAACTATGCCTCTAGCTTTGAAGTGTATACAGCAGCCGGCGAAAAGCAGTTTGTATACTCATTTTCAAGCTCTTATATAACGGCGATAGACATAAACGACGACGGAACAAAAGGCGCTGTGAGCGTGGTTCATACAGAAGACGGCGGATTGGTGTCTACTATATATATATTTGATTTTAGAGAAGAAGAGCCATTGACTACATATGAAGTGGCAAACGATATAATTTATCATATGGGATTTGCATCAAATGGCGGACTGTACTTGATAGGGGATTTATCCACTATTTATGCCGATAATAAATTTGAATTTGCAAGATATGACTATGATGGTCAAAACATAACGGCAACAAATATTACAAACGACAAGGCGATAGTCTCTGTTTCGCCATACACAACAAGCGGAGCTTGTACAGTTTTGGTGTTTGATAACAGCGCAGAGCCTTATATGATTAATACAAACGAAATGGTAACATCTGTAGACTCAAAAGGAGTAGTGATAGGTGTGTTAGAAGAAGACAAAGTTATCACATATTCTATAGTTTCGGGACAGCCAATAGGCATATGCGATGCAGGGTTTGACGCAAAGAGTGTTACCATGATAAATGAAAGCGATGTTTATATGCTTTGTATGGGAGAAATTAAGCTTGACACACTTGTTAATTATTCATAATTGTGGTATATTGATACTTTAAAGCGGATTATTTATGATTTATATATTTAGGGGGACATTTTGATGAACTTTGTAATTGATGGTTTGCTTGTAGCGGTGGGAGTGCTCTGCATCGTTATAGGCGTAAGAAAAGGACTGTTTAAGTCGGCGGCGGACTGCTTAAAACTTATTGCGGCTGCAATACTTGCAAGCATTGCGGCACATCCAATTTCAAAATGGGTATTCGATGCATTTGTGCTAGAAGGCTTTAGTGAAAGGGTACGCGAGAGCGTAGACGGGCTAGAGCATGTAGAAGGAGTACAAAATTATTTTGAGACTCTTCCTGACTTTTTAAAAGGTTTTTTACAAACTAGAGGAATTACTTCCTCTTCACTTGCCGATACTGTTTCAGATAGCAGTGAGGCGGTGGCACAGTCGATTATTGATGTACTTTCGCCTGTGTTTATTTCCATAATTTCATTCTTTGCTTTTATTGTCTTATTCATTATTTTTGTTATTTTACTTTCGATTGTGGTGAGAATGATCTCGGGCATAGTAGCCCTTCCGATTTTGTCACAAATCGACAGCCTTTTAGGCGGAGTATTTGGAGCTGTGTTTGCAGTAATTATAATGTGGATAATAGTAGGCGCGATACAATTTATTGCATCTCTTGGCGGTCAAGAGACATATGTTGCGCTAAAAGATGCAATGGACAGCTCTGCTATAGGCGGTTTTATATCTACTTTAAATCCATTCTCGTTTATATTCTAATAATAACTTAAATTGATATAATTTTAAGTGAAAGAGGAGTGAATTTTACTTGGGAGAACAAAAACATAGAAATAAAAACCTGACAATACCAAACGCAATGTCGGTTTTGAGGATAATTATAGTTCCATTTTTTGCGTATTATTTTTTAAATAGAGAAATAGTTACGGCGACTATTTTGCTTGGCTTGTCGGCATTAAGCGATGCACTCGACGGATTTGTTGCAAGAAAATTTAATCAAATTACAGAACTTGGCAAAATACTCGATCCTTTTGCTGATAAAATAACACAGGTAGTAATAGCAGTATGTCTTGTAATTATGTACCCTGTAATAACACCTGTGCTACTATTCTTTTTTGTAAAAGAAATAGGTATGCTAGTACTTGCGTTTTCACTTTTAAGAAAAAAGAGAAATCCGGGTGGTTCAAAATGGTATGGCAAAGTTGCAACTGCTTTGTTTTATGTTTCTGTTGCGACAATTGTGATTATGGATATGGTAAATACACCTAAAATGGCGTTTGACATAACTGCATATATTCTTTTAGGCCTTACAACTGCCATGATGGTTTATGCCACTATAAAATATTATAGAGTATATAAAAGCTTGCTCACCTCAAATGATCCAAGAGATAAAATTGATGTTGCAAAAGAACTTAGAGATAAAAAAATTAATACTTAGTCTATACATTAATAACACTTATGTTGTATATTTATTATAGATGAGTGTAAATGCAGACTAGTTGTCTGCTAAGTTGAAAGGAAAAAGTTATGATGATTTGTTCTAGGTGCAAAAAGCGCCCTGCAGTAGTGTTTCTATCGCAGTCGCTTGATGCAAACAATAGCCAAGGCTTGTGCCTTGTTTGTGCAAAAGAAATGGGTATAAAACCGGTTAACGATATAATAAGTCAAATGGGAATTACAGACGACCAATTCGAGGCGATGAATGACGAGATGACGGCGCTTATGGACCTTGCAGGAGAAGAGGATTTTTCACCAGGCGGTTCGGCGACTTTCCCGCTTGAGCAAATTTTTGGTGCAAATGCCACGCCAAAGGATGAGACCGAGAGTAAAAAAAGTGCTCCGCCAAGAAAAGAGAGCGGTGCAAAAACAAAAAGAAAACATATAGCAGGCTACTGTACCGACCTTACAGCAAAGGCGAGACGAGGCGAGCTTGACAATATAATTGGGCGCGAAAAAGAAATTGAGCGCACAGTGCAAATTTTATCTAGAAGAACAAAAAACAACCCTTGTCTTATAGGCGAGCCTGGTGTTGGTAAAACAGCGGTAGCAGAGGGCTTGGCGATAAGAATTACAAACGGCGAAGTTCCAGCAAAACTAAGGGATAAGGAACTTCAGTTATTAGACCTTACAGCACTTGTGGCTGGAACTCAGTTTAGGGGCCAGTTTGAGAGCAGAATAAAAGGGCTTGTTGAAGAAGTTAAACAGGCAGGCAATATAATCTTGTTCATAGACGAAATCCACAATCTTGTGGGCACAGGCGATGCCGAGGGTAGCATGAACGCCGCCAATATTTTAAAACCAGCACTTTCTCGTGGAGAAGTACAGGTAATAGGCGCGACTACTTTTAACGAGTACAGAAAATATATCGAAAAAGACGCGGCACTAGAAAGACGCTTCCAACCAGTTACAGTAAACGAGCCGTCTTTAGAGCAGGCTATGGATATAATTTTGGGAATTAAGTCATATTATGAAGATTTCCACAATGTACGTGTGTCCGATAAAATAGCAAGAAAAATAGTAAGGCTTTCGGAAAGATATATAAACGACAGATTTTTACCAGACAAGGCAATAGACCTTTTAGACGAGGCCTGCACTTGTGCGGCGCTTAGAAATAAGTATTTAGAAAATTTTGAAGCGACAAGCGAGAGGCTTCAAAAGGCACAAAGAAGACAAGAAAAGCTAGAGGCGGACAGCGCATCTGATTATACAGAGCTTGCAGAGTCAAGATATAATGTGATAAAAATTCAACAAGAGATTGATGAATTTGACATGGATAAAGTACATTCTTATGTAGAAGAGGGTGACTTAGCCTATGTAATAGAGCTTTGGACAGGAATACCTGCATCTAAAATACAAAAAAGCGACATGGGTAAACTTTCTCATATAAACGACGCTTTAAGGAAAAAAGTCATAGGCCAAGACGAGGCAGTAGACCTATTGTCCGCTGCGATAAAAAGAAGTCGAGTTCAGTTAAATCCAAGAAAAAGACCTGCTTCATTTATATTTGTAGGCCCTACAGGAACAGGTAAGACAGAGCTTGTAAGAGTTATGTCTAAAGAGCTTTTTGACACACCTGAAACGCTGATAAGGCTTGATATGTCCGAGTTTATGGAAAAACACAGCGTGTCAAAAATTATAGGCTCACCACCTGGATATGTAGGCTATGACGAGGCAGGACAGCTTACTGAAAAAGTGAGAAGAAGACCATACTCTGTGCTTCTTTTTGACGAAATAGAAAAAGCACATCCAGATGTAATGAATATACTTTTACAAATTCTTGACGAGGGCAAAATAACAGATGCCCACGGCAGAATGGTGAATTTTGAAAATACTGTAATAGTTATGACATCAAATGCAGGAAGCAACAATAATCAACAAATGCTAGGTTTTTCAAAGACTAAGGCGGACTTAAACCGTGAAAAAGTAATGAAAGGTCTAAAAGAATTCTTAAGACCCGAGTTTTTAAGTCGTATAGACGAGATCATCATATTCCGTCAATTAGAGCTTGAAGATTACAAAAAAATCTGCGCACTAATGCTTGACGAATATGTAGAAAGCGTAGCCGAAAAAGGAATAACACTATCCTATACCGACGGTGTGTGCTCGCACATAGCACAAAAATCGATAGACGGCAAGAGTGGCGCAAGGGACATAAGAAACAATATAAGACGCGATGTAGAAGACAAACTTGCAACAAAAATCGTAGACGAGGGCGAAGACAATATAACAGGCATTCATGTAAAAATGAAAGGCAATGAAGTCTTTGTTGAAATACTATAAGCTAAAACGGGCGGAAATTTCCGCCCGTTTTTAATGTGTAAAAAAATATTCTGCAAAAGGGAAGTATAAAGAAGCTTTTTCTATCGCAAAAAGCTTCCTCTTTTGCCCCTTCGGGGCAAAATTCACCTTCAAAAATGCTCTTCTAAGGACAAGGTTCCGTTTTCTGCGGAAAACGTCTCAGGGCGCTGCCCTAAGAACCCGAAATCTTTTGAAAAAGATTTATTAAAACTTTTAATAACGAAGTTGTTTAGATTTTCGATAATATAAAAAATATTCTACAAAAGGGAAGTATAAAGAAGCTTTTTCTATCGCAAAAAGCTTCCTCTTTTGCCCCTTCGGGGCAAAATTCACCTTCAAAAATGCTCTTCTAAGGACAAGGTTCCGTTTTCTGCGGAAAACGTCTCAGGGCGCTGCCCTAAGAACCCGAAATCTTTTGAAAAAGATTTATTAAAACTTTTAATAGCGAAGTTATTTAGATTTTCGATAATATAAAACGGGCGGAAATTTCCGCCCGTTTTTCTATTAAATATTAATTAAAACTCAACTTTTTCGCTTAAATAATCTAATAGTTTATCTATTGGAAGTCTTACTTGCTCCATTGAGTCTCTTTCCCTTACTGTTACACAGTTGTCGGCTTCTGCCTTGTCGTCTCCGACTGTTTGGAAGTCTACTGTAATACAGAAAGGTGTTCCGATTTCGTCTTGTCTTCTATATCTTTTACCGATAGAGCCTGTGTCGTCAAAGTCTATCATAAAGTGTTTTGAAAGCATGGTTTGAATTTCTGTAGCTTTTTCTGAAAGCTTTTTAGAAAGCGGCAAAACAGCAGCTTTAAAAGGAGCAAGTGCTGGGTGAAGCCTTAGCACTGTTCTTGTGTCGTTTTCGCCCACTTCTTCTTCGTCGTATGCATCGCATAAGAAAGCAAGTGCAACACGGTCGGCGCCTAGAGACGGCTCTATAACATAAGGCAGATAACGTCTGTTTTCCTCTTGGTCAAAATAAGTTAAGTCTTTGCCCGAGCACTCTTGGTGACGGCCTAGGTCGTAGTCGGTTCTGTCGGCAATACCCCAAAGTTCGCCCCAGCCGAATGGGAATAAAAATTCTATATCAGTTGTAGCTTTTGAATAGAAAGATAATTCGTCTGCTGTGTGGTCGCGAAGTCGCATATTCTCTTCGTCCATACCTAGGTTTAAAAGCCAGTTTTTGCAGAAATCTTTCCAGTAATAGAACCAGTCTAAGTCGGTGTCAGGTTTACAGAAAAATTCGCACTCCATTTGTTCAAACTCACGAGTTCTAAATGTGAAGTTACCTGGTGTAATCTCATTTCTAAAAGCCTTGCCCACTTGGCATACGCCAAAAGGTACTTTTTTTCTTGTTGTTCTTTGAATAGATGGGAAGTTTACAAAAATACCTTGTGCGGTCTCGGGTCTTAGGTAAATTTGGTTTTTAGCATCTTCTGTAACGCCTTGGAAAGTTTTGAACATAAGGTTAAACTGACGAATGTCTGTAAAATTATGTTTTCCGCAGTCAGGACAGTCAATATTATTGTCGTCAATATATTTTTTCATTTCTTCGTTTGACCAGCCATCTGCCGAGCCACCCGAAAAGTCCTCGATAAGTTTGTCCGCTCTGTGACGAGTTTTGCACTCTTTACAGTCCATTAAAGGATCAGAAAAGCCTCCGACATGGCCTGTTGCCATCCAAACTTGAGGGTTCATAAGTATTGCAGAGTCAAGCCCCACGTTGTAAGGGTTTTCCTGTACAAATTTTTTAAGCCAAGCTTTTTTTACATTGTTCTTAAATTCTGCGCCTAAAGGGCCGTAGTCCCAAGTGTTAGAAAGTCCACCGTATATTTCTGAACCCGAGAAAATAAAACCCCTATTTTTGCAAAGGGCCACAATTTTGTCCATGGTTTTGTCACAAGCTTTCATAATTATCCTCCTAAATGCATATATAAAATATAGAAAATTGTACCATAAAATCATTAAAGATACAAGTATTAGCTATAAAAAAACAAGATTTAATTTACATATAATTTTTTAAAAATAATTTAACAATTTATTTTAATTAAAATGCTTTACAAAAGGTTACAAACATGTTATAATTTGTCACATTAGGCAAGTTGGGTTTTATGGGGTAAGCTCGACTATTAAAATTACATATTTATAAGTAATGGAGATAAAGATATGAAAAAAAGAAGTATACTTAATTTCAAAGTGGCATGTGTTTCTATGGCTACGGTGCTATTGTTCTCAACAGCTGTAAACGCATCTACAACTGACCTTGATAACCAACAGTCAAGCATTGAGCAAGAGCAAGACGACCTTCAGTCAGAGCTATCTGTAGTTCGTGCAGAGCTTGAAGCGCTTAAAGACCAAGAAGACAAGGCGCTAGAGTATCAAGAGAAACTTAGCGAGCAAATAAATCTAATTGAAGACAGAGTTATAGCGACTATGGCAAGCGTAGAGGCAATTAACGATAGCATTACAGAGTTAGACGCTCAAATTGCCGAGGCAGGGCTTGAGTATGAAGATACTTTAGAACAGCTTAAAGAGAGAATAAAAACCCTGTACACAGCAGGCGACATTACCTCTATAGAAATGCTTTTAAACTCAGACAGCATACAAGATTTTGCATATAAAACAGAGCTATTAAAATCTGTTTCAAAAAATGATAAATACTTGATGGACGAAATCACAGAGTATGTCAATTTGACACAAGACGATAGAGATGCCCGTGAAGAGCAAAGAGAGCAGGTTGCAAATCTTCAAAAACAGCTTGAGGCCGACAAAGAAGAATTGACAGGGCTTTACCTAGAAAACGAAGAGCTAGTTGAGGATCTAAAAGAGCAAAAACTTATTCAAGAAAACGAACTTGCTAATTTAGAAGTTGAAAATGCAGAGTACAATGCTCAAATTTCAGCACTTATAGCACAAAAAGTTGCACTAGAAGAGCAAGAGCGACTAGAGGCAGAGGCGAATAAACAACCAGAGCCAACACCAGAACCCGACCCAGCTCCTGAGACAGAAGATGGAGAGGAAGGCACAGACGGCGAAACTTCTGAGGATACAACAACAGATAACGAAAACGATGCGGAAACAGATACAGAAGTAACACCTGACGAACCTACTGTAGAGCCAACTCCGCCAACATCAAACGGACTTGCAGGCTTTTGGCCTATTCCTGGATACGGACATAGCTATATTTATAGAGGCTTCGGAAGTGGTCACTATGGAGTCGATATTTCTGTTCCTGCGATGACACCTGTGGTTGCAGTATCAAGCGGTGAAGTTTTATCGGCATCGTATAGATATGACTGGGGTAACAATGTACTTATTTATCACAACTCAACATATACAACACGTTATGCCCACTTAGAAGTTATGGCGGTTTCGACAGGACAATATGTAAGTGCAGGACAAATAATTGGTTATGTTGGTAGCACAGGCTACAGCACAGGACCTCACCTACACTTAGAAGTATATCAAAACGGATACCGTGTAGACCCAATGCCTTATATTTAATAAAAACAATCCACCTGTTATGCAGGTGGAATTTTTTTTAATATTTGATAGTAGGGGCGGATTCCATATCCGCCCGAAATTCACCACAATTTTAAATCACAATAACATTGTAATAATTTTGTAATATAAACACTATGTAGGTATATACCGAAATTTGTCGCTATATATGGTAGATATGTCGAAATTCGCCATTTCACGCGGATTTATTCATAATTTATTTATATTAAACTACTTTACAAAAAGTTACAAACGTGTTATAATTTGAGGCAGTTAACATAAAACGACTTGTGGCGGAGGATAAAATGGAAAAACGTAGAAAGTTTAAATTGAAAGCGATAGTGCTTTCGCTAGCGACAGTAGTGCTGTTTTCAGGCACAGTAAATGCATCGGTTATAGAGATTGATAGACAACAATCACAGCTAGAGGCAGACCAAGAACAACTAGAGGCGAAGATAAATCAAGTAGAAGCAGAACTAGCGAAACTTGAGGCACAAGAGGACAAAGCCCTTGAGTATCAAGCAAAACTTATAGAGCAAATTAACCTTATCGAAGAGCGTGTTAAGGCTACTATGAACAGCATAAACGCACTTAACGGTGAAATAGAAGTGCTTGAAGAGAGTATAGCGAAAGCCGAAGTAGATTATGAAGACACATTAGAGCAACTTAAAGAGAGAATTAAAACGCTTTACAAATCAGGCGACGTAACATCTATAGAAATGCTACTAGACTCTGAAAGTCTACAAGACTTTGCATATAAAAACGAACTATTAAAATCTGTTTCAGACCACGACCAACAAATGATGGCCGAAATAACAGAGTTTGTAAATATTACTAAAGAAGACAGAGAAGACTTAGAGGAAAGAAAAAACGACGTTGCAAAACTTCAAATAGAGCTTGAGTCAGACAAAGAAGAGCTAAATAACTTATACATAGAAAATGAAGATGTAATAAAAACTTTAGAGGCACAACAAGTAGAAAAAGAAAATGTTGTTGCAAACTATGAAGTTGAAAATGCAGAATACACAGCACAAATTGAGGCACTAATAGCCGAGAAAGTTGCGATTGAAGAAGAGGCAAGAAAACAAGCAGAGGCAGCAGCTGCTGCAAACGGAAGTTATTCCGACAACAGCGCATCGGCATCTGATTGGTACGGCGTGTGGCCTGTTCCGGGTTACGGACACAGCTATATTACTCAGTACTATGGTACAGCAAGTTCTTGGTATTCAAGTGGATACCATAACGGCCTTGACATAGGCGCTCCGTCAATGACTCCTGTTGTTGCGGTAAACTCGGGTGAGGTCTTATCGGCGTCGTATAACGGCTCTTGGGGCAACAACGTGCTTATTTATCACAACTCAACATACACGACAAGTTATGCTCACCTTGAAAGCTTTGCAGTGTCGGCAGGACAATATGTAACCGCTGGACAAATTATAGGCTATATGGGAAGCACTGGCTTTAGTACAGGTCCTCATCTGCACTTAGAAGTGTATAAGAATGGATCAAGAGTAGACCCGCTACCGTATATATAAGTAAATGATGAATCAAACCACCTGATGAAATGCAGGTGGTTTTTTAGGCGAAAGGAAGTAAGAAAGTGGAAAGAAAAGTATGTCCAATTTATAAAAAATGTTCGGGATGTCAGTTGCAAAACTTAAATTATGAGGAGCAACTTACATTTAAAGAAAAAATTTGCGTAAAAAACCTAGGAAAGTACGGCAGGGTAGAGAAAATAGTGGGAATGGAAAATCCTTACCATTATAGAAATAAAGTGCAGTCTGCCTTTGGTGTAAACAGAAAAAATGAAACGATATGCGGAGTTTATCAGTCGAAAGACCAAAAGATAGTGCAAAATGATTTTTGTATAACAGAAGATAAAAACGCAGATGAAATCATACTTAGCATAAAAAATTTGATGAAAAAGCTGAAAATTTTGCCTTTTAACGAATATACTGGCAAGGGTTTTTTGCGTCATGTTCTTGTAAAAAAAGCATTTGCAACTGGCGAAATAATGGTGGTTTTAGTCTCTAACACACCTGTGTTTAAGGCGAAAAACAATTTTGTTAAAATGCTTATGGAGCTTCACCCAGAGATTACGACACTACTACACAACGTAAACAACGCAAAAACTCCGCTCACACTGTCGTATAACGAAAAAATTCTTTACGGCAAAGGGTATATAGTAGATATTTTATGCGGATTGAAATTTAAAATTTCCTCGCGCTCTTTTTATCAAATCAACCCAACACAAACCGAAATTTTATATAACACAGCAATTGATATGGCAAGCTTAAAAGGCGATGAAACTATACTCGACGCATACTGCGGAATAGGCACAATAGGGCTTATAGCCTCTAAAAAAGCGAAACATGTTATCTCAGTCGAGAGCAACGAAAGTGCGGTCAGAGATGCGGTAGCAAATGCAAAGCTCAACAAAATTCAAAACACCAGATTTTTCACGGCAGACGCTGGCGAATTTATGGAGGAATTGTCGAGGGAAGAAATAAAATGCGACGTAGCGCTTATGGACCCACCGAGAAGCGGAAGTGACGAAAAATTCTTGAGCGCACTGTGTACCTTGGCACCAAAAAAAGTGGTATACATATCCTGTAACCCCGAAACCCAAGGAAGAGATTTAGCCTACCTAACAAAAAACGGCTACAAAGTAGAAAAAATAAAACCAGTAGACATGTTCCCGCACACAAGGCACGTTGAAACGGTATGTTTATTGTCCAAACTTAATGTCGACCACCATATTGAAGTGGAACTTAATATGGATGAGTTAGATTTGACTTCTGCCGAAAGCAAAGCAACCTATGCAGAAATTAAAGAGTATGTAATGAAAAATACAGGCTTAAAGGTATCAAGTCTTTATATTGCACAAGTTAAAGACAAGATGGGTATTAAGGAGCGTGAAAACTTTAATGTTTCTAAGAAAGACGATGCTAAAGTTCCAGTCTGCCCTGCTGATAAAGAAAAAGCAATTATAGAAGCCCTTGAACATTTTAATATGATTGACTAACAATTTTTAAATACTTATACATCGTTTAGATTTGGAACTCTTTTCAAAATTAAATCTTAATTGAAAGCGAGAGTATAAATTATGAATGAAAACAAGGAACAAACAATTTTTGAAAAAATGGGTGGAAAATATATCAAGGTTGGCGATTACTATGTACCAGACTTCGGACAGTTTGATGAAGATACCGAGCCAGTTGATGAAAGACCTTTAGGAAAATACGGAATGATGCGTGAAACCTATCTCAAAGAACATAGAAGTCCTTTGTATAATCATCTGCTACTTAGTGGCGAACTACACTCCCACTTGCGTGATGTAAACGAGCAAGCACAAAACTTGCTTGATAGATTATTACCACAATACAAGGCAAGTCAAGGTGTGACAGAGGAACTCAAAGCCACTAATCAGCTTGAATGGGTCGGACGTGTAAATAATATCATTGCACAAATTGAAGAAATCATCTTCGCTGATATAGTCTACGCATAAAATTAACAGCAGATTTACTCTAAAAAAGTAAGTCTGCTGTTTTGCGTTATGGTTACGGTG
>CAYJIA010000026.1:0-31546 GCA_964370115.1 uncultured Eubacteriales bacterium | reverse complement strand
GAAAACGCCTCAGGGCTCTGCCCTAAGAACCCGAAATCTTTTGAAAAAGATTTATTAAAACTTTTATCTTTTCTGACAAGAAAAAAGCTGCCGCAGTAACGACAGCTTTTTTTATGCTATTGATGAAATTGTAAGTACCTTTGAGTTTTTGTGCCTGCCTAAAAGTTCCATGGCGGCACAGTATTTATCGGCTAAATTTACAATGAAAGATTCTTTGTATTTTGGAAGTAAATGTGGTGTCATTGGCCACATGTGTTTTACGATTATATCCTGCTCGACTTCGTTTAAGAAGAAAACTTCGTTAGCATGGCTTTTTGCCACTTTTGAATGAATGAAAAACATTTTAAATGGGCTTGTGCTCTTTCTAACTTTGTCGTGTTTTTCAAAATCGTGAAGAAGTCCGCCCCTTGCGGCTATTTTTGCGTCTGCACCAAGTCTTAAACTGATTTTATGTGCTATATATGCTACGAAAAGACTGTGGTCATATCGTGAAATATATTTAGTGTGCTGTTGTATATCTTTCATTGCTTGAACATGTTCATCAACAATTAAATCTTTGATTGAGTCGTAAAAGTCGTTGTGGGACTCTAAAATCCTATCGGCTTTTCTGGTTTTTCTTTCTACTTTTTTGTTTTGGTTAAATATCATATTTAAAAAACATCACTCCTATCTCCATTTACTTTAACTTGTTATAAATTTATGTAAACGTATCTGTAAATATTCTAACACATTTAAAATAAAAAATATAGTGGAAAAAAGAAGTAAAATTGTTAAATTTTAATTTTAAGCCAATTGCCTTTTTTAAATCTGATAAATCCTAAGATAAATCTGACAAGTTGATCGGCGCAAAGCCCTAACCAAATTCCGAAAAGTCCTAGTCCTAATGGGTAGCAGAATAGCCAGCTGGCACCAGGTCTTATTATCGAAACGCTGATAAGCGATACGACAGCGGTGAATTTTGTGTCGCCCGCACCTCTTAGACAGCCTATCATTGTGACTTGCTCTATTTGTAGGTAGATTACAAAACACAAAACCATCATAATCATGTTTCCATAATCCAAAACTACTGTGTCGCTTGAGAACATAGAAAACAGAGTCCGACCGAACACGAAATAAATTATAGAGACAAAAAATGCGCAAATCAGGCCGATTTTTTGACAAGCAGAGCTGAAAAGTCTTGCCTTGTCCTGCCTTTTCTCTCCGAGGCTTCGCCCTACTAGAGCTACCGAAGCTACAGATAAACCGTCTGCAAACGAGAAAGAAATTGCCATAAAGTTCATACCGATTTGATGTGCGGCAAGTTCCGTTGTGCCAAGGCTTGCCACGGCAACTTGGAATAAGAAAAATCCTATCCTTAAAAACAACTGCTCAACAAAGGCGCTCGAGCCTACATTAATAAGAGACTTTATGTCTCTTGAAGCAGTTTTTATACCTTTAACGGCGAATAAATATAGGTAAGAATCTCTCTTAAGTACAGAGGCAACACTCATAGCACAAGCTGCAGCACCGCCTATTACAGTGGCTATAGCGGCACCCTCTATGCCAAGTTCTGGAAAACCTAAGTTACCACCTATTAGTGCGTAGTTGAAAAATACATTAATTGCATTTGAAACAAGATTAGTACGCATTGCAATTTTTGTCCTACCAACTCCGCGTTGTGCAGCGTTTATTACAAGTGTCAGTGCGTTAAAGCCAAGTCCTAACATTAAAATGTTAAAATAATTTACGGCATCTTTGTGGGTGTCGGGTGCCGAGCCTGATATCGAGATTATAAAATCTGCACCCAAAATAAAGGTAGTAGAAATAACAGCAGTTAGAACAAGGGCTAGTAACACCACAAGTCGCAGTATCCTGTTTGCGCTTTCTTTATCTTCTTCACCGCGCCGTCTTGCAACAAGTGAAGATGTCGCAACACTCAGCGCAATAAAAACGCAAAGTGCGATAAACTTTGGCTGAGTGGTGAGACCAACAGAAGCTATGGCGGCGACACCTAGGGAGCCTACCATTATTGTGTCGACAAATCCCGTGAGGCTCATCAAAAACGACTCTAAAACAGAAGGCCACGCAATGCTTAAAGTACGGCTGACTATTTCGCTTGATGTCGGAGGAGCAACACCTTCGGGACTTGGGTTTGTTTTGAGGAGTTTATCTACGTTTAGAAACTGCAAACTTAACACACCTTTACTCGTTTTTTTGACAAAATTCGATTATATTCAAATAGAATTATATCACGGTTTTTACAACTAGTCAAACTTATCGCTATTGATATTTTGTGGATTTTGTTGTATAGTTTTTTAAGGGAGATGAAATATATGAAAACTAGAAGACTTATAAAAGACGAGCTTGTAAAGCTGATAGATTTGGCGCATAGAAATTTTTATGAGGTCAATAGCAAAGATTACTCGGACGAGGCCATTCAGGGCTTAGTCGACAGGTATAATGAAGAAAAAGTTACGGAGATTTTTGATACTGGACATATTTATGCAGTGTTAGACGGTGAAAATATAGTAGGCGTTGGTGCGATAACGCCACATGGCGAAAGTATGACAGAGAGTATTTTACTGTCGATTTTTGTAAATCCAGATTGTCAGGGAAAGGGTGTAGGGAAAATTGTGATGGATGCACTTGAAAGTGACGAGATATTTTTAAATAGTGAGAAAGTTGTTTTAAATTCATCTATAACAGCCGCTGGTTTTTATGAAAAGCTAGGATACGCTTATAAAGATAATGAAAAGAAGCTTCAAGTAGGTGACTATTATAAAATGGAAAAAATTTTTAAGAAGAGGTGACATAATTGCCAATTTACAATATACTCGAAAAATACTTTGGGTATCAAAGTTTTAGAGAAGGGCAAGAAGTGCTTGTAAATTCAATATTAGAGGGCAAAGACACGCTGGGGATAATGCCAACGGGCGCTGGAAAATCCATGTGCTACCAAGTGCCTGCAATGCTTCTTTCGGGAATTACAATAGTCGTATCACCACTTATATCGCTTATGCAAGACCAAGTAATGGCTCTTACTCAGTCAGGAATTCCGGCTACTTTTATTAATTCGTCTTTAAACCCAAGAGAGATGTATGAGATTATGGATGCCGCCTACGCTGGAGAGTTTAAGCTTATCTATGTGGCACCAGAGAGGCTTTTAACGCCTGCTTTTTTGCAATTTGCGAAAAGTCAAGAAATATCAATGCTTTGTGTGGACGAAGCGCACTGTATATCAAAATGGGGACAAGACTTTAGGCAGAGTTACCTTGACATACCTTTGTTTATAAAAGAGCTTTCAAAAAGACCTGTAGTGTCAGCATTCACGGCGACGGCGACAATAAAAGTGCGTGAAGATATAGTTTCAAAGCTTAGCTTAAAGGATGCTGAGATTTTAGTGACGGGTTTTGACAGAGAAAACTTGTACTTTGAAGTTGTAAAAACCAAGGATAAAGATTTTGAGCTTTTGGAATTTTTGAAAGAAAGAAAAAATGAATGTGGTATAGTATACTGTCTTTCCAGAAAGCTCACCGAGGAAGTGTGTGACTTATTAAACGAAAACGGAGTTAAAGCCGCTTTTTACCATGCAGGCCTTAGCGACATGGTAAGAAAGGAAAATCAGAATGATTTTCTAAGGGATAAATATTCTGTAATGGTGGCGACAAATGCCTTTGGTATGGGTATAGACAAGTCAAATGTGTCATATGTAGTGCATTACAATATGCCAAGAGATATAGAGAGCTACTACCAAGAAGCAGGTAGGGCAGGTCGAGACGGAAACCTTGCAAAATGTCTAATGCTTTATAGCCCCAAGGATGTAAGGCTGAATGAATGGTTGATTGACCACTCTTATGAAGATAGCGATTTAGAGGAAGATGCCATAGAAGAGTTGAAGTCCAGAGAATATAAAAGACTTCGCGAAATGATATTTTACTGCACAACGAACGAGTGTCGCAGGGCGTACATACTAAAATATTTTGGAGAAAAGCCAAAGGCCTATTGTGGTTATTGTAGTAATTGTGACACAAATTTTGAAGAGCTCGACATTACTACAGAGGCACAGAAGATTTTGTCTTGTGTATATAGGCTAAGGGAGCGTTTTGGAATAACCATGCTTGTGGATGTTTTAAGAGGCAGTAAGAACGAGCGATTAATAGAAATGGGTTTTGATAAGTTATCGACCTATAATATTAGCGAAAAAAGCGTGACAGAGCTTAGGGCGATAATAGATTTTTTACTTGAAAAAGGATATCTTGTGCAAAGTGAGGAGCAGTATAAAGTAATAATGCTCACAAAAAAATCTGCCGATGTATTAAAGGGCAGGGTAAAACTTGTTACAAAAATTATAAAGGACAAGGAAAAAACAAAGAATAAGCCCAAAAAATCAAATGATGTCGAAAACGAGGAATTGTTTGAACTTTTAAGAGAATATAGAATGAAGATAGCGAAAATCGAAAACGTGCCCGCATATGTGATTTTTTCGGATAAAACGCTGATAGAAATGTCGAATAAGGCGCCAGAAACGCTAAGTGAATTTCATAAAATTTCAGGAGTGGGACAGACGAAACTTGAGCGTTATGGTGAGAGGTTTTTAAAAGTTATAAATGAATATTTAAATAGTGAAAAGTGAAGAGTTTAGTAAAATGCTACGCATTTTTTTATTAAAAGTTTTACTAAATTTTTTTCGAAAAATTTCGAGGTCTTGGAGCAGAGCGCTAAGTCGCTTTTCGCAAAAAGCGAAATCTTATCATGAGAAGAGCTTTTTTGGTGGTGAATTTTGCCCCAGAGGGGCAAAAGAGGAGACTTTTTTTGCCACAGGGGTTTATTGACAGTCTGAGCAATTAATATTGTATTTTTTTGCAAAATATGCTATAATTCAAAAAGAAATTTAAGGAGTGGTTTAAAATGATACTTATAAAAAATGGACATATTAAAACTATGGCTGGAAGCGATATAGAAAACGGCCAAATTTTAATCGAAAATGGAAAAATTAAAGCAGTAGGACAAACTGTAGACGCGCCTAGCGATGCAGAGGTAATAGATGCAGGTGGAAAGCTTGTACTACCTGGTTTTGTAGAGGCACACTGCCATATAGGACTTGACAACGAGGGCATGGGCTGGGAAGGCAGAGACTATAATGAAATAGTCGACCCAATCACTCCACAACTTCGTGCGATAGATTCGATAAATCCTCAAGACGAGGCTTTTGAAAATGCGATAAAATCAGGTGTTACAACTGCTGTAACAGGCCCTGGCAGTGCAAATGTTGTAGGTGGAACTTTTGTGGCTATTAAACTTCACGGAAAACGTGTAGACGATATGATAGTAAAAAATCCTGTTGCAATGAAAGTCGCATTTGGTGAAAATCCAAAAAGATGCTACACTGCACTTAAAAAATCACCTCAAACACGTATGGCAGTAGCCGCAGAGCTTCGCGATTTGCTATTTAAAACAAAAAAATATATGGCGGATAAAGAAAACGGCGAAGACAAAAGCTTTGACATGAAACTAGAGGCAATGATTCCTGTAATTAAAAGAGAAATACCACTAAAAGCACATGCTCACAGAGCCGATGATATTTTTACAGCAATTAGAATCGCTAAAGAATTTGACTTGAAAATAACTTTAGACCACTGCACAGACGGCTCTTTAATTGCAGAGGAAATTGCGGCAGAAAAACTTCCTGCGTTTGTAGGCCCATCATTTGGCAGTAAGACAAAAATTGAACTAAGAAACAAAAGCTTTGCAACTCCTGCTGACTTAAACAAAGCGGGTGTGCCAATTGCTATTATCACAGACGCACCTGTAATTCCACTAGAGTATCTATCACTTTGCGCAGGTCTTGCGGTAAAATCTGGACTTGACGAAGAAGAGGCGTTTAAGGCTATCACAATAAATGCTGCAACTCTTTGCGACATAGGCGACAGAGTTGGAAGTATAGAAGTTGGAAAAGATGCCGACATTGCTATTTGGAATAAAAATCCTTTGTTTGATATTGATGCCACTGTTTCACACACAATAGTTGACGGAAAAGTGGTTTATAAAGCTTAAAAATTTCTTGACATTTTAGGCGTTGTGGATTATTATTAAAAGAGCAAATTATGTATTTATGAAATGGAGATGTAAATAATGGAGAGAATTAAAACTATAGAAGTTCGTGACTTAAAAGAGAGCGTACAAAAAGGCGGTTGTGGCGAGTGCCAAACATCTTGTCAATCTGCTTGTAAAACTTCTTGTGGCGTTGCAAACCAACCTTGTGAGAGCAAATAATTATAAAAAGTTTTACTGTATCGCCTTTTATAGGCGATACTTTTATTTTCTGAAAAGAGGAACATGATGATTCACCAATATAAATTAAATGGCTACAATATAGTCTTAGACGTGGTAAGCGGAGCCATTCATATAGTCGACGATGTAGCGTATGATATAATTTCTATGTTCGAGGGTAAAACTTCGGAGGAGATAGAAAAGATTATCACTGAGAAATACAGTGAGATTACAAAAGAAGACGTAAGGCTATGCCTTGAGGATATACAGTATCTAAAAGACCACGAAAAACTATTTTTAAAAGATGAGTATGAAAAGCTGAGCTTTAAAAATGAGAGCGAAGTCATAAAAGCAATGTGCCTACACGTTGCGCATACCTGTAATTTGAATTGCCACTACTGCTTTGCGGCACAGGGCAAATACCACGGAAATGATGCGCTGATGAGTTTTGAAACAGGCAAGAGGGCGTTCGACTTTTTAATAGAAAATTCAGGCGGAAGAAAAAACTTGGAAGTCGATTTCTTTGGCGGAGAACCACTGATGAACTGGCAGGTAGTAAAAGATTTAGTTAAGTATGCTAGAAGTATAGAAAAAGAGTATAACAAAAACTTTAGGTTCACTTTTACAACAAATGGTATGCTGATTGATGACGATGTAATAGATTTTTGCAACAAAGAAATGCACAATATAGTGTTATCGCTTGATGGAATAAAAGAGATACACGACAGCTCTAGAATTGACTATAAGGGCAGAGGAAGTTACGATGTAGTGGTGCCAAAATTTAAAGAGTTTGTAAAAAAGAGAGACGGCAAAAACTACTATATGCGCGGAACTTTTACAGGCGCAAACCCTGATTTTACAAACGATATCTTTCATATGGCGGACTTAGGCTTTACTGAGCTTTCTATGGAGCCTGTGGTGTGTGACCCGAAAGAGAGTTATGCGCTGACCGAAAAGCATTTGCCGAAACTTTTTGATGAGTACGAAAAACTGGCACTAGAGATGATAAAAAGAGAAAAAGAAGGAAAAGCCTTTAAATTTTACCACTATATGTTAGACCTAAAAAACGGGCCTTGCATTCATAAAAGAGTTGTCGGATGTGGAAGTGGAACGGAGTATATGGCGGTGACGCCAAACGGAGATTTGTATCCATGTCATCAGTTCGTTGGAAACGATAAATTTAAACTTGGTTCGATTTTTACGGGAGTTCTAAACAAGGAAATTCAAGACGATTTTAGAAGCACGAACATATATTCAAAACCAGAGTGCAAAGACTGTTGGGCAAAGTTCTATTGCTCGGGAGGTTGTGCCGCAAATAACTTTAATTCTACAGGAGATATAAACGGAGTGTACTCGTTTGGCTGTGAATTATTTAAAAAGCGCATAGAGTGTGCGATAATGATGCAACTTGCGCTTTTAGAGGAATGATGAGATGAAAACACCTATTTGTGATTTTTTAAGTGCCTATGAAAAATCAAACGCTGTAAGGTTTCATATGCCAGGGCATAAGGGGCAAAGTGTTTTGGGTTTTGAGGGCAGTGATATAACAGAGATTTTTGGTGCGGACGATTTGTCTGCACCAAGTTCTATAATACTAGAAAGCGAGAAAAACGCGACAAATCTTTTTGATACAGCCCACAGTTTTTATGTAACCGGCGGTTCTTCACAGTCTATAAAGGCGATGGTTTATCTGGCAAAACTCATGTCAAATAGTAAATCAAACACAATTTTGGCAGGAAGAAACTCCCACAAGGCTTTTTTGCACGCACTAGCCTTGTTAGACTTAGACGTGGATTGGCTTTATCCAGAGGAAGATACAGGTGTAAACTCAATTTGTTCTTGCGTAATTACAGTCGAAAATTTGGACAAAATCTTAGATGAATATGATGAAAAGCCAATGGCGGTGTTTATAACTTCACCAGATTATTTGGGAGGTATGTCGGACATATCGGCGCTTTCAGCAGTTTGTAAAAAACATAAAGTACCACTGATTGTCGACAATGCCCACGGAGCATACTTGAAGTTTTTAAAAGACGATATGCATCCCATAAGCCTCGGTGCGGACTTAGTATGCGACTCGGCGCATAAGACACTGCCCGTTATAACAGGCGGTGCGTATCTTCATGTATCTAAAAATGCAGATAAAAGTTTTTTGGAATATGCAAGGCGGGCGCTGTCGTATTTCGGCTCTTCAAGCCCTTCTTACTTGATTTTAAAGTCGCTGGATATGGCAAACAAAATTTTAGATTATAGCTTTAAAGATAAGTTAATTAAGACTATAGAAAAAATAGACGAAGCGAAAAAAATCTTTAGTGAAAAGGGAATGAAAATTCTGGAGAGCGACCCATTAAAACTTACGATTGATTGCAAGAGTGCTGGGTACTATCCAGAAGAGATAAATGAAATATTTCTAAATAATAATATCCATATAGAATATATGGATAGGGATTTTATTGTGCTAATGCTTTCTCCGTTTAACAAAGATGAGGATTTTATTGCATTAAAAGAGTGTTTCAAAAACTTTGTAGTTAGGGATAAAATTATAGATGTGAAGCCGAAATTGTATAAATCTACAAAGCAAATGAGTTTTAAAGATACAATGTTTAGTCTTTCAAAAACCGTTAAGGTGGAATATGCGATAGGGAAGATTTGTGCTAGTTCGGTTGTGTCTTGTCCTCCTGCAATTCCCATAGCGGTAAGCGGTGAAGTTATAACAAAAGAAATAGTTGAGCTTTTGAAAATTTATGATAAAGAGTGTATAGATATAATAGACACTGGAACAATTTGACTTTTAAACCATGGCGTGATAGAATAGTCCGAAATAATTTAGAAATACAAGGTGATATAATGTATAAACACTTTTTTAAGAAAATATTCGACTTCGGTTCTTCACTTGTCGCAGTAATTCTGCTTTCACCAGTGTTCTTGGCACTGTTCATAGCGATAAAATGCGACTCAAAAGGCCCTATATTCTTTAAGCAAAAGAGAGTAGGTAAAAATAAAAAGCTATTTAGCATACTCAAATTTAGAACAATGAAAATAGACACACCAAAAGACTGTCCGACGCATTTACTTGAAAATCCAGATCAGTATATCACAAGGCTTGGCAAGATTTTAAGAAAAACTTCGCTTGACGAGCTACCGCAAATTTTTAATGTACTTGCAGGCAAGATGAGCGTAGTAGGGCCAAGACCAGCGCTGTGGAATCAAGACGATCTTATAGCCGAGCGTGATAAATATGGTGCGAACGACATTTTCCCCGGCATAACAGGCTGGGCGCAAATAAACGGAAGAGACGAGCTAGAAATACCAGTAAAAGCGAAGCTTGACGGCGAATATGTAGAAAAAATAGGATTTTTATTCGACATGAAGTGCATATTTAGAACAGTGGTTAAAGTTGCAAAAAGTGATGGAGTAAAAGAGGGTAAAAGTTAACAGGTGAAATAAAAAAGGAAAACGAAATCTTATCCTTAGAAGAGCATTTTTGATGGTGAATTCTGCCCTAAAGTGGCAAAAAAGGAAGCTTTTTGCGATAGAAAAAGCTTCCTTATATTTCTCTTTTATGCAGTTTTTTGATAGTCTAAGTCAGCCAAATTGGCTGGCTTTTATCATTTCACTTTATCAATTTCGTTTATTGGCATGGGCTTTGCAAAATGATATCCCTGGGAGTACATTACGTCGTGGTCTTCCACGATTTTTTGTATCTCTGCATTTTCGACAAACTCCGCAACTGTCTTTGTTTTCATTTGGGTCGCCAAGAATTTTATCGTGTTTAAGATTATCATATTGTCACTGTTATTCTCAAGGTCTTTAACTATGCTTCCGTCAATTTTAATGAAATTCGGGCTCAGTGATAGCACGGTTGAAAAAGTGGAATATCCAGAACCGAAATCGTCGATGGCAATACCGCTGCCTAAAGTTTTTAGGTCCGTTACAAAGTCAAACAGGGTATTAAGTGCTTGATAGTTTTCTGTTTCTACAAACTCTATAATAATTCTTTCGGGGCTCGGATAATTTTTAAGCTTTTCTATAAGCCAAACTCTAAATGCATCTGATTGAATATCTTGCATGGATACATTGATAGACACGGTTTCGTCTCTGTCTTTAAAGTCTTCTAAAACCTTTTCTATCATTCTCATACTAATTCTGCTGTAGAATTTATATTTTTTTGCTATGTCCATAAAGACAAATGGAGTATACACATTTCCGTCTAAGTCGACAAGTCTCATCAAGGCTTCGTACTTGTCGATTTTTCCGATATTATTATTGTGCAAACCTTGATAGTAAGGAATAATGTTATCGTTTTCTATGGCAGATGAGATAAGGTTTATGATCCTTGATTCTTCATGGTTTGAAAGGCTTGACTTGTCTTCGCCTTTGTCGTGGACTATGAAGTTTTCGGTTGAATCTTTAGTCGCGAGAAGTAGGTTAAGTGCGGTTTCAAGGCCATTTTCTTGATTTATAACCACTGCACCTCGCAGTACGGTAGAAAAATGAATTTGACTGTAGGTTCCATACTCAAATTCATTAAAAAGAATTTTCATGTTCCCTAAGAAAAAGTCTGGTGACATACTGCGGTCTCCAGTGATGGCAAATGTTTTGTAGTTTATTATATATATGCTACAGGTGGCATCAAGCCCTCTTTGCTCCATTCTGTCGGTAACTTTCTTTAAGAGCACTCTGCAAGAGGAATAATATGTCTCTTGTCCAACTGATGCGATAGTTGTGTCCGCAGTGGAAACATCTATTACAAATATCTTATCAATCGACAGTTTTTCCCTATCTTTTTCAAATTTATAAATATTTGGTAAAGAAAGGTGAAGGTCGTAGTCGCTCTCAATCTTTTCTAAGGCTTGTTGAGCATTTATTTTTTTTAGAAGTGAAGCATTGTTAAAACTAAGATGCTCACGGCTTTTTTGTTGTGCGGTTTTTACAAAACTGTCATTATCTTCTATCAGCTTAGTGTCGGCAAGTTTTGAAACATCGGGTAGTATATAACTCTCGTTTTCAGCAAAGCCTATAAACGAAGAAGAACCGTTTAGGAGAATGTTTTTACCGTTTTCAGAGCCTATTTCACCCATTAAAAAGACACCGCAAACATGGAAATTCTCAAATGGCAAAAGCTCCCACTTAATACAGCTTGATAGATAAGTTCTTCTAAACAAGCAGGCGTAAACAAACATATATTCAACAGGAACATCGAGTATATCTCTACACACATCATGGGTTTCGGACATAGTTTTGCTTGGGTTTACATAGCTGACTCTAAAATTTGTGCCAGATGGCAAACGACTATAATAAAGGGCTAATTTCCCACTTTCTTCGTCGTATCTTGTATACCTAGTGCTTTTCGCGCTGTTTTCAAGTAAGAGTGGGAAATGAGACAAATAATTGTCATTTGCCATAGAGGTCCAGTCGCCAAAAGTTTCGGTGTTATCTTCATCTAGTTCAAGATAGTCATACATCCATTTAAGGGCAGGTTCATTTTCGATTTCTTCAATTATATTTCCGTCTGCCTTAGTAATAGTAAAAGTTTTGCTTATTGGCTCCACAGATGTAGAAATTCTTGCAAAATTTCTAACGTGTTCACCCACGACAGCCATTGCAAAGACGCCGTGTTCAAAAATACACTCGTCACTGAAAATATATCCAGCAAGTCCTGTGGATAAAATATCGCCAGCTACGCCTCCTGAAAGTTGTATGATGGGAGAAAACTTGTTTGTTTCCTCTAAAAATTCATTGAGGGGAGGGTAGTGGTCGCCAAATATTACATTTACAAGTAGTTCTCTATCGCCACTGTATTTAGCGAAATCTTCATGTACTAGGGCTGCAAGCTCGGCAGGGCTAATCGTATCCCACTTGTAATGTTTAAGTACAACTTCACTTTTGTGAAACATGTCTATAACAACGACAGTACAGTCGTCTACAACTTCGCCATTCATTACCACACCGCCCGCAGAACTTATACCCATTATATGAGAATTAGGTAAAGTTTGCCTTATTTCTTTTGCGACTTTTAAAGCTCCGTCTTTTTGTAAATCGGATGTCAAAATTCGGACTAGGCAGTCGTTGGTTTTACTTATGTTTTGACGAGTAAGAAAGTCATCGAAATTTTCTGATGATTTATAAACTTGAGAGATTCTTAACATATAGTCACTCTTTCTTTATAATAAAATTAGTTAGTATCGTTTGATAAAAGTTTTACTTTATTGCGCTCTTCATTAAGAAGAAGGAAGGTTGACATAGTTTTGGCAAGATATTGTAAAGTGTTAATCTCTTTTTCATTCCAAATTCTTGCTTTTGTACAGTCGTCAAGTCCTAGGAAAAGTTTAACAAATTTTTTCTCCTTGACCTGTGCATGTAGGAAAGATTTTATATCTTGGTTGTTCATAAGTTCAAATGTTCGTGCATCTTCAAATATCGAGAGGTCATTGCTGTATACTATGCTCGATTTTTCGCCAAATACAAAGAATGGACGCAGAACTTCTTCGGAAAGGTTTTGCAGATTGTCTATTTCTGGTTTAATTCCGCCTTTGCACCACTCAAGGGTGTTGGAGTAGGTTTTACCATTATCGCGGCTTTCAAAAATATAAGATCTATCGGCTCCAAATTTTTCGCCTAAAAGTTTTAGTGCAAGATTTAGTGAAGATGTAATGTTTTTTGCCTCATATAAAAGGTTGAAAACGATTGATATGAGCTCTGTGTCAAGGTATACGCTTGCAACTCTGCTGGCGTTTTCAAGTGTAGTGCGATTTTTCATAGTTCCATCAAGGAACTTGATATCGTAGAAAGTAGCACGGTTTTTGCCTGCGAGTTTTGACTGGTAAAGTGCTTTGTCGGCTGCCTTGTAAAGATCTTCGTAGTTTTTTCCATCTGCAGGGTACCTTGATATTCCGACACTTGCCGACACGTTGTACGAGCCTTGTTCGCCCTGATAAGTCTTGTTAAAAGCAATGCCGATTTTCTTAGCTTTTGCCTTGAGTGTAGTTATGTCAGATATATTTCTTGCAAAGGCAATAAATTCGTCACCACCGATGCGTCCTATTATATCGTCATTTCTAAAGCAGGGTTTAAGCTCTGAGGCGATTTCGCTTAAAACCAAGTCGCCAAAGTGATGTCCAAGGTTATCGTTTATAGCCTTAAAATTATCTATATCTATAATAAATAATGCGTGGTTTTCATTATCGTTTTCATAAAGTGCATCTGAGATTGCGGTTTCTGCTGTAATTTTATTATAACAATTTGTGAGTAAGTCTGTCTTTGAGCGAAGCTCAATATTTTTTTGCTCGTTTATGTCTGTCGCCTTACCGATTGCGACCATTGGAGCGCCCTCTTCGTTTGAAATTATTTGATAAATAAATTTATGGTATTTTACCTCGCCGTCAAGTGCGACGAGTCTTATGTCAGAGCTTGTCACCACACCCATTTTCATGTTTTCTGCAATGCGTAAAAACTCAGGGATATCATCTTTGTAAATGATGCCCGAGTTTGTAAGATGTTCGGGGAACATAGTATTGTCATTATCTGAGTCGAAAATCTTACTGCCATTTCCAAAATACTGAATAGAAGATGAGCTCAAGTCCACGACAAAGAACCATTCTTCCGAAAGTTTTGACATTATATTAATCAAAGTTTTATCTGAAATTTTATTGAAGAAGTATTCCTCAACGGCGTGGATTTTGCTATATCCTAAAAGTTGAGGCCTAAGGTCTCTTGTGAAGCCTGCAACCATGTCTTCGCCGTCTTCGCCAACACCTAAAACTTTAACTAAAGTGATTTCAGCGGGGATTTCATCGCCGTTTAGTTTGCAGTGCATCCACTTGAATTTAGCATAGCCTTTTTCAAAAGCTTCTTTTATATATCCATGGGCAACATCGGCACTGTTTCGGCCGTCGGGTTGAATGGGAGGAGAGAGTTTGAAAAATTCATCTAAATATTGCTGTTCCGTGGCAAGGTCAAAAAGGGTTACAGCCTTTGTATTGCACATAAGGTTTTCAAATTTCGAGTTCCAAAGATTTAGGCATAAAGGTGTGGCGTCGATTAAAGCCTTAAACCTTTTTGCAAACATTTTTTCTCTTTCGCGTTCTTTTGTAGCGGTGCTCACATCTAAAACAAAACACATAATGTACGCTTTGCCGTTTTCATCATAACTGTCGAGTTTTAAGAAAGTGAATTCGGTATTTATAAGCTTGCCAGCCATAGTGCAACAAGTGATAGGGAAAAGCTCTTTTCCCGTGTTGTATACAGTGTCGAAGAAAGTTTTTATTTTAGTTTTACTATACTCGCCGTCGGGCTGTCTTCGTGGAAAAAGCTCTGAAAAGTTATCAGAAAATTCTGCTTCGCTTTCACATCCAAACATGGTATAGACACTTTCATTGCAAGTGCATACATAAAAATCACTATCTAAAACAAGCACTGAGCTTGGGGATTGGGTAAATACAGAAACAATAAACCCTAAATCTACTTTCAATTTATTCTGTAAAAAATATTTTAATTCGTATACTTTTTTTTCCAAAATTCACACCTCTTAATAAAAAATTTGAACAAGTATTGACTTTATAATTTTACCACTAAAATATATATAAAGCAACAGGTTTTTATAGTGAAAGTGAGTGATTTCACATAGAAAAACTCTTAATCCATTTATTGGAGTACAATCTATATAGGAAAAACAATCCTCGCACGCCAAGTTCTAAGGCCATAGCAAGCCATACGCCAATTAATCCAAGGCTTGATACCAAGATGAATGAGAAAACAATTCTCACACCCCACATGGTTATTAGGGTTATAATAAATGGTGCTTTTGTGTCTCCAGCACCTCTTAACGAACCAGAAATTGCTATTGACATAGCAAAAAACGGTTGTGCAAATGCGACTATCTTTAATACATCTGCCCCAAGAGCTATAACTTCAGGATCGGATGTGAAGAGGCTCATTAAATTCACCGAGAAAAGGTACAATAGCACGCCTGCAAAAGTCATGATGAGTATGCCGATGTAGTTTATGTACTTTGCAAGTTTTAATGCCAAGTCGTAGCGTTTTGCTCCTATTGCTTGTCCTACCATGGTGGTTCCTGCTGTCGCTATTCCAAATGCGGGCAGATAGCTTACAGCTTCGGCAGTTACTGCAAGGTGATTTGCAGCTATCGCCACGGTGCCAATGGAGCTTATAAGAGCGGTGATTATTATTTGTGCCGAAGAAATTGTCACACGCTCAAGTGCTACGGGAGTGCCGAGTTTTACAACATTTAAAAGGGTTTGTTTTTTAAATTTAAAACTTACTTTTCTTGAAATTTTAATGTCACTTTTCTTTTTAAATAGTACGACTACAAATAAAAAGCTTATTACAAACAGTGCTATTGCCGAGCCGAGTGCAGCGCCTACTACACCTAAATCCGCTCCCCACATTGTAAACTTTAGTCCGAAAACCTCAAGTTCTCTTGTAGGATAGATGAATAAAAAGTTTAGTGTGACATTTATTATATTGATAAAAATATTTAAAATCATCGGGGTTTTTGTGTCGCCGGAACAGCGTATAATAGAGCCTATGAGCATGACACACATATTAAAAGGCATTGCACAACAGATGATTGCAAAATACTGCACTGCCTGAGTGTTTATTTCCTGTGTGGCACCTAGCCATGAGGGTAAGAAATTTGAAATGGAAAGTCCTATACCTGCCATAAATGAACCGAAAATAAGGATAGATTTAAGGCTTTGGGCTATAATGCTTTTTGCTTCGTCAAATCTTTTTGCGCCTATGCTTTGTGCCACTTGTACCGAAAAACCGATGGAAACAGCATTTAAAATACCGTTTAAAAGCCAAGTAGTACTTGCGGTAATTCCGACGGCCGCAGTGGCAGAGGGGCCAAGCGAGCCTACCATTGCGGTGTCGATATATTGAACCATGGTGACCATGATTTGCTCGATTATAGACGGCACAGCAAGCACGGTGATTACCCAAAAAATGTTTTTAATCTTAGGGTTGTCACTCTCTAAAATAGTAGTCATAGGATTTTGTTTCATCAACTATGCCCCTCGTCTTCTCCAAAAATTTTAGGCACTTGGCGCTTTACTCCATTTTTGTCCATTGCGACATAAGTAAATTCTGCCTCGCAAATTCTTTTGTTTGGGTGTCTTCCGTCACTGCCGTATGGTTCAACACTTGCCATTACTTTTACTTTCATAGATGTTTTACCGACAGAAATTAAGATTGCGGTTAAATTTACAATGTCGTTAGGCATTGCAGGCTCGAAAAACTCAAGGTTTTTAGCACTTGCCGTGACAACGTCGTATTCTGCGTGTCTTTTGGCGCAAATTGCCCCGATTATATCCATCCAAGACATAAGCTGTCCACCGAAAAGTCTGCCGACACCGTTTATATCTGATTGTAAGACCAATTGGGTCATAGTAGTAAATGATTGCTCTCTAGTTTTTCTTTCCATATTAACCTCGATAAATTTATTTTTTGCCAAGTTTTTTGGCGTTTGACATTTTCTTTTGCCTGCTAAGCTTTGACATTTTTTTAGGTTTTTTGACGTTTTTAGTTGTGTTTTGCGCAGATAAAATCGCACCGAGCCTTTTGTCGCTGTGTCGAACCTTTACAAGACAAGTAGGTCCGTTTCCTATAAGGTCGTGCCTTTTGGCATTCATAAGCGCACTGATTACCGTGTCGTAGTTTTTGGGGTCGCGGTACTGAATAAGCGCCCTTTGCATAGCTTTTTCTTTTGGGGAATTTGGTATATACACCTCTTGCATGGTTCTTGGGTCAAGGCCTGTGTAGTACATGCAAGTCGAAATTGTAGAAGGTGTGGGGTAGAAGTCTTGCACCTGCTCTGGCATATAGCCTAAATCTCTCAAATACTCGGCGAGCCTTATTGCATCTGTCAGGTTTGAGCCTGGGTGAGAGGACATGAGGTATGGCACGACGTATTGGTCTTTGGAGAATTTTTTGTTGAGTTCTTTATATTTTTTTAAGAAGCTTTTATATATATTGTTTTGCGGTTTTCCAAGTTTTTCGAGCACGGGATTTGAAATATGCTCTGGTGCAACTTTTAGCTGACCACTTACATGGTGTTTTATTAGTTCTTCAAAAAAGCTTTCATCTTTATCGTAAAGAAGATAGTCAAAGCGTATCCCCGAGCGAATAAAAACTTTTTTAACGCCGTCTAGACTTCTAAGCTTTCTTAAAAGTTCTAAATAGTCAGAGTGGTCGACATCTAAGTTCTTACAAGGTGTAGGGAAAAGACATTGTCTGTCCTTGCAAGTTCCGACTTTGAGTTGCTTTTTACAAGAAGGTTTCCTAAAGTTTGCGGTAGGGCCGCCGACATCGTGGATATAACCTTTAAAATCAGGGTCGGCTATGATTTTTTTAGCCTCGTCTACCAAAGACTCGTGGCTTCTCGTCTGTATAATTCTGCCCTGATGAAAAGTTAGGGCGCAGAAATTGCAGGCGCCAAAACAACCTCGATTGCTTATAAGGCTAAACTTAATTTCTTCAACTGCCGGAATACCGCCAAGTTTTTTATAATATGGGTGATAATCCCTTGCGTATGGCAAGGAGTAGGTGAAGTCCATTTCGTCCTGCGTCAAAGGGGGTTGAGGTGGGTTTTGGACAACAAATAAATTTTCACCATAAGGCTCTATTAATGTTTTAGCAGTGAATGGGTCGGTGTTTAGATATTGTTTATAAAAACTCTTCGCATAAAGTTCTTTGCTAGAAACCACTTTGTCAAAGGCTGGAAGTTTTATATAATCCATCACATCTTCAATATTATCACTCTTGTAGACAGTGCCTTTGATAAAGGTGATATCCTTTACAGCAATTCCGCTTTTTAGTGCGTTTGCAATCTCGACTATACTGCGCTCGCCCATGCCGTATGAGATAATATCCGCACCGGCGTCTATAAGAGCAGAGCGTTTTACCTTGTCCGACCAGTAATCGTAATGGGCAAGTCGTCTAAGGCTTGCCTCGATTCCGCCTATGATAATTGGAGTGTGTTTATATGTTTGTCTTATAAGATTTGAGTATACTATTGTGGCGTAGTCTGGCCTTTTGCCCATGACAGCCCCTGGGGAGTAAAAATCTTTTTTTCTCCTCTTTTTTGAGACAGAGTAGTGGTTTACCATGGAGTCCATGTTGCCAGAGGATACTAAAAATCCAAGTTTTGGCTCGCCAAATATATTTATGCTGTCCTTATTTTTCCAGTCGGGTTGGGCTATAATTGCAACAGAAAATCCATTTGCCTCCAGTATTCTGCCGATAATAGCCGTGCCGAATGACGGATGGTCGACATATGCGTCACCACTCACATAAACAAAGTCATACTGCTTTACACCGCTTTGTATCATCTCTTCTTTTGTTATGGGTAAAAATTTATTTTTCAAATTAAATCATTGCTCCTAAAAATTTAAAAATTTTTCAAGTGGGCTTATGTCCACATTTGTTGTATCGGTTGTTTTAAAAAAGTCAAGCAAGTTTTGTGCTATAACTTTCACACCGCCGCCTTTATTGCTCTCAATATTTAGTGGCATAATTGGGTCGTGCACGCTAAGCCTTAATAGTAGCCAGCCGTCGCCATTTGCACTGTCAAAAGAAATTCTCATGCCTTCTCTATTGTCTGGTGCAACGGCAAAATTATTTTTTACCGCAAAAGCTTCAAGCTCTGTAATTATTTTTTCGCCAACAGGCCTAAAGTCGTCAGTGGTAATAGGAAATCTCAGCTCGACTTCCTCTTTAGCTACTTTTAAATTCTCTATCAGATCAGAAAGTTTTTTGCCCTCTTTTTTTAGCCTTGCCATTTCAATTATGATTTTTGTCACAAGATATGCGCCGTCGTCTAGGAAATAATTCTCGCGCATTGCGGCATGACCGCTGGTTTCTATTGCAAGTGGGCAGTTTATTCCCTCTTTATTTAGCCTTATTGCCTCGTTTATAACATTTTTATATCCACGTTTAAATCTGTGGTGCACACCGCCTAGATTTTTTTCAATATATTCTTTTAAACCGTCAGAGGTTATGGAATCTGTAACTATAGTAGCGCCATCATTGCCTTTCATAGCTATTGCAGAGGCGATTGCCACAAGTGCATTACGGCTTATTTCGACACCGTTTTCGTCTACAGCCGCTCCACGGTCGACGTCGGTGTCAAAAATTACACCTAGGTCTGCGTTTGCCTTTACGGTCGCAGTCGATACAGAGTGCATGGCTTCTTTATCCTCGGGATTAGGCACGTGGTTTGGGAAAAGTCCGTCGGGCTCTAAAAACTGGCTAGCGCTAACATCTGCACCAAGCGCAGACAAAACGTCGCTCGCGTAAAATCCACCTGCACCATTGCCTGCGTCGACTACTATTTTAAAACCTTTAAGTGGCATTTCATACTCGTCTGCATTGATGTCGCGTTTTATCATTTCGCGCAAATTTTGCGCATATTTTTTCATGTAATCTGATTTTATAACTTCTCCGCCGTCTGCAAAGCTAGCTTTTTGCTCGTTTTGTGCAAAGTCTAAAATTTCGCCTATGTCGTGGCTCTCAAGTCCGCCGTTTTCGGTAAAGAATTTAAGCCCATTTCTATTGAATGGGTGATGGCTTGCGGTGATTTGCACAGAAGCGTGACAAGGGATTTCCTTTACTGCCATAAACATAGATGGAGTAGAGGCTAGTCCGCAGTCATAAACTTTTGCACCACAGGCAGTGAAAACAGATTTTAAGGCAGTGCTTATTCTGTCTGCCGATATTCTTGAATCGTGTCCAAGGGCAAGTTTTAGCTCATTTGTAGGCACCTCAACATGTTTTTGGCACCAAAGTAAAAATCCGTGTGCAATCGCGTGGATTACCTCGTCGGTAAGATTGATTTCTTGTCCCTTTACACCCTCGCTTGCAACACCTCTTATATCAGTTCCACTTTTAAGTACTTTATAATTCATAATGTCAAATCCTTTCAGAAAGTAAAATAGTCATATGTAATTTATTATAAACGAAAGATGGTGAAAAAGAAATAGTTTAGAGGAAAATAGTTTGTATTTTAACGCAGAAAAAAGTTTAAATCGCTCTTTATTTTTTCTTTTCTATATGTTAAAATCAAATAACTAAGAAAAATGAGATTGATAAGAGGAAAATTATGTCGAAAAATAAAAATAAAACGCCTCAACAGCGTTTTGGCACAGGTCTATTAATACTGTTCATTGCCACAGTACTCATAGTCGGTATTTACAGATTTACACCACTTGTTGAAGAGTTTGTTGAGCCTAAAACTGAAACCGTGCAAGGTGTGATAAACGCACATTTTATTGACGTAGGGCAGGGTGATGCCTCATTAGTGCAAATTCCGAAGGAAGATGGCACATATTTTAATATGCTAATAGACAGCGGTGAATATAGCGAGGCAGACAGCCTGATAGACTACCTTGAAAGCAGTGAAGTAGAAAAGCTTGACGCTATAGTTGCAAGTCACCCACATGCCGATCACATAGGTGCAATGTCAGAAGTTATTGAAAAATATGAGGTAGAAGATATTTATATGCCCGATGTTCCAGACGAGTTGACACCGACGACGAAAAGTTACGAGTCAATGCTTGATGCAATTATAGAAAAACAAGTGCCCGTAACTTATGTTGAGGCAGGCGACACGATTGAAACACAGACCGATGCAAAGGTAGAGGTTTTATCACCGAATTTAGACATGGACTATGACGATTTGAACAATTTATCGATAGTCATGAAGATTAGCCTAGGAGAGCAAAGTTTTCTCTTTACGGGAGATGCCGAAAAAGAGGCGATAGACCTCATGATAGAAAGCGGAATGAACCTAAGTGCAGATGTGCTGAAAGTTCCACATCACGGCTCGGTTACAAGCACTTATGAAAAAATGCTGGAAGAAATAAATCCAAAAGTGGCTGTGATTTCGTATGGGGAAGACAATTCCTACGGGCATCCGCACGACGAGGTAATGGACTATCTAACAGCTTTTGGCTGTGAAATTAGAGAAACTGCAAAAGAGGGAAATATTATAATAAATTAATTAATCGGAGGAAAAAATTATGAAACTTTCATTTCGTTGGTACGGAGAAGACGACAAGGTAACACTTTCACACATTAGGCAAATTCCAAAAATGGACACAATAGTCACGGCGGTATACGATGTTGCACCTGGAAAAGTGTGGAGCGAGGAGAGTATACATAAAATAAAAAAACAAGTAGAAGACAATGGAATGAATTTTGATGTGGTTGAGTCTGTTCCCGTTCACGAGGACATAAAACTTGGAAGAAACAACAAAGATGAGCTTATTGAAAACTACTGCGAGAACATAAGGAGGCTTAAAAAAGCGGGTGTAAAGGTAATCTGCTATAACTTTATGCCTGTGTTCGACTGGACAAGGACAGATTTAGAGCATGTTTTAGAGGACGGCTCGACCTCGCTTGTCTATTATCATTCTCAAGTTGAAAATGTAGACCCCGTGGAAAGCGATTTATCGCTTCCAGGCTGGGATGCAAGTTACACAAGAGAAGAATTAAAAGAGCTTGTCACAACATATAGGAAAATGACTGAGGAAGATTTGTGGGCAAATTTGAAATATTTCTTAGAAAAAGTAATTCCCGTTGCACAGGAAAATGATATCCATATGGCAATTCATCAAGACGATCCGTGCTGGTCGATATTTGGTTTGCCAAGAATTATTACAAATGAGGAAAATCTCGATAGATTTTTAAAACTTGTAGACAGTAAATACAATGGGCTTACGTTTTGTGTAGGTTCTTTAGGATGTAGTGGAAAAAATGATTTACCCAAAATGGCATTAAAATACGCAAAAATGGGCAGAATACATTTTGTGCACATGAGAAATGTGGAAGTAAATGAAAACGGCTTTGAAGAAAGAGCACACGCGTCAAGCTGTGGAAGTGTAGACATGTTTGCAGTTATGAAAGCTCTATACGACGGCGGTTTTAGGGGATATATAAGGCCAGACCACGGCAGAATGATATGGGGAGAGACAGGGCGAGCGGGCTATGGACTGTACGACAGGGCACTCGGTGCGACCTATCTAAACGGCTTATGGGAAGCGATAGAGAAATTAAGTTAAAATAAATCAAAATTTATTTTTATATAATATTGACAGCGTGGTGTATTACATATAAAATAATATTATGTAAATTAAGCTTAGATTTTGGAGGGGGATAAATGAGCGGTGAAGGTAAAAATGCAAATGTGAAACGGAAAAGGAAAAAAGCGCCTAATCCCATTGTGTTTTTAACAGGTTTTTGTCTGATTTTACTTACTGTGTTTTCAGCGGTGTTTTTTCTGCCAGGTTTTATTGGTGGATTATTAACCCAAGATGGCAGGGGCAGTGACTTACAACAAAATGTAGCTAGTCAAAATGAAAATCAAGCAGAGGAGATAGACGACAGTCTTGTTAATGCGCAGTATGAATCGTCGGATTTATCTGTACAGGAAATCGACTTTACACCGGGCGTTTTTTCGCTTGAAGGCTTGTTTGAAAGCACGGTGTTAAATCAAAGTGATATAGCTGATGATGATTATATTAACGATATAGTTTTTGTCGGAGAATCGACAACCTACGGACTTTATCACTATGAAATTCTGCCAAAAGGACATGAAAGCAGACAGGTTTGGACACCTACTAGCGGAACTCTAATGTTGACAAACGCAAATTCGGACATGGGAAAGGTTAATGTGGTAAACCCAAATTCGGGTGAAAGAGAAGATTTGCTAATTAAAGATGCAGCAGAGCTTTACAAACCGAAATACATGATTATCACCTTAGGTCTTAATGGATTAAGTTTTTATATCGATGAGGATACTGATTATTATATCGGAGAATATGTAAACCTTATAAGCTCAATAAAGGAAGTTTCACCCGATACAAAAATCATGGTTCAATCACTTTTTCCTGTCGCTAGCAACTACGAATATATAAAATCAATATCAAACGAGAGGATAAACAAGGCAAATTACTTGTTTGCTCAAATGTGTGAAACTCTTGAAATTAAATTTTTGAACACCGCACCCATTTTTATGGATGAAAAAGGCAATATGGATCAAAGATTTCATAACGGAGACGGGTTGCACCTGTCTGAAGAGGCACTTAAAATGGAAATTGACTTTATAAAAAGTCATAAATATGAATAATTTTTTGGGGGAATGGTTAAGATGAAAAAAATAATTTTTATTGCTGTGGCAATGATGTGTATGCTGTTTGTGGCTTGCTCTTCGGGAGGTGCCGAATATAAAAGCGATATGAGCGCAAAGGATTTAGCAACAGAAATGGCAGAGAGCATAGGCCTAAATGAAGAGAGCATGGCTTTTTCGGACGAGGGCAGAGTAAAGGCGGAGCACTTGACAGAAGTGGATTTTGAAAAAGTTTTATCATACGCCGCTTATTCGTCAACTGTAAGTACTTCTTTAGACGAAATTGTTGTGGTTCAAGCAAATAGTGTAGAAGACGCAAATGCTTTAAAATCACAAGTTGAAGAGTCGGTTGAAAATATGCAGGAGATAAGAAAAACTTACTCCGACTACCTGCCGGAAGAATATAAAAAGGTAGAGGACACAAAAGTTTTGCAACTTGGTGTATATTTAATTTACACAGTTTTAGACGGCGAAATGTCCGACACGGCGATTTCTACGGCGCAAGACTTACTAAAATAATTAAGGAAAGGTAAAATCATGCTTTTTTCTAGTGTATTATTCTTGTTTGTGTTTTTGCCCATAGTAATTGCACTATATTATATTTCAAAAAGGAAAATAAAAAACTTGATTTTATTTATTTCAAGTCTTATTTTCTATGCTTGGGGTGAGCCTGTTTATGTGTTGTTGATGCTTTTTTCTTCGACAGTCGACTACATATCAGGGTTATTAATCGATAAAGGAAAAAATGAAAATAACAAGTCACTTCAAAAAGTGGCTTTAATTTTTAGCATAATAATAAACATCAGCCTGCTTGCGACGTTTAAATATGCGGATTTTTTTATTTTAAATGTAAACTCGGCATTTGGTGCGTCGCTGCCCGTTTTAAATCTTGGGTTGCCACTTGGTATAAGTTTTTATACATTCCAATCGATGTCATACACCATAGACTGTTATCGAGGAGAAGTGAAGGCGCAAAAGAATTTTATCACATATTCTACCTATGTATCGCTGTTTCCACAGCTCGTTGCAGGACCTATTGTTAGGTATAAAACGGTTGAAGACCAAATGGAAAACAGAAAAGAGAGCCTAGAACTTTTTTCAAAAGGTGTTGTAAGATTTATTATAGGCCTTTCAAAAAAAATGCTTATAGCAAATAATTTAGGCTATTTTTGGGGGCAAATTCAGGCATTGCCAATAGATGAAGTGTCGAGTATGACGGCGTGGCTTGGGATATTCATTTTTCCAATGCAACTTTACTTCGATTTTTCGGGATACAGTGATATGGCGATAGGACTTGGCAATATGTTCGGCTTTACACTTACTGAAAATTTCAACTACCCATTTATTGCAAAGAGTGTCACAGAATTTTGGCGGAGATGGCATATGTCGCTTGGAACTTGGTTTAAAGAGTATGTTTACTTTCCTCTTGGCGGAAACAGAAAAGGCAAGGGCAGGACGTATTTCAATTTGTTTTTAACTTGGTTTTTGACAGGGCTTTGGCATGGCGCGACTTTTACAAATATTTTTTGGGGTCTTTGGAGTGGTATTTTTATAGTAATGGAAAGGGCGTTTTTGCTTAGAGTTTTAGAAAAAATTCCGCAGTTTATATCACGAATTTACACAAATATATTGATGTTTATAGGACTTCTATTTTTGGCGTACGACAATATAGAGCCTTGTGCTCAGTTTGTTTTGAAAGCATTTGGTGTAAATGTTAACAGCTTTACAGATGAAACTTTTATCTATTATTTTATGTCGTCGTTAGTACTCATTATTATAAGTATAATAGGTGCTACACCTCTTGTGAAAAATACGGTGCTAAAGATACAAAAGGGCAGAGAAAATTCAGCTGTTATCAATGTTTTTTCAATACTAATAATTTTTTCACTCTTGTTTTTGTGTACTATATTTTTAGTGAGTGAGACCTTTAATCCGTTTTTATACTTTAGATTTTAAATGGGAGAAGATATGAAAAATTTGACAGTTTACAAAATTTATACAGTGGTATTTTTAATATTTATATTTTCTTTTTTAGGGACGTTAATATTTTTTGAGAAAGAAGAATTTTCTGACGAGGAAAATAGAGCGCTAGAATCTTTTCCTGAATTTTCATTTGATGAACTGATATCGGCGCAGTGGACAAAGGATTTTGAAACTTTTCTCAATGACCATTCGCCTTTTAGAGAGTTTTTTGTAGGGGCAAGGTCACAACTTGTCAGTGCGGTTGGGTATAAAGAGGTGAACGGCGTTTATTTGGGTGAAGACGATTACCAAATGCAAAAAGTCGAGGTAGACGAAGCAAAAATTTATCAGTCATTAACTTATTTTAATGATTTCGCCAAGGAAAATCAGGACAAGAATGTCGTTGTGGGCGTGGTTCCATCGGCTTCATATATTTTGTCGGATAAAATGCCACAAAATGCCTATATATCTTTTGATGAGGAAGAATTCGGGGAAAAGGCGAGTTTGTTGCTTGAAGACAAGTATATTGACTTTACGTCAATCTTAAAGGAGAATGGCGACGGTTACATTTATTACAAAACCGACCACCATCTAACGACAAATGGTTCGTATCTCATCTTTAGTGAGGTCGCAAAAAAACTTGGCATAGAAGATATTGGTGAGTATGAAGTCGAAGAAAAAAACAGCGAGTTTTTGGGAACAACCTATTCTAAGACCTTAATAACTCCGAGCGAAAAAGATGTAATTTTGCAATACGACATGATAGGCTATAGCTACGATTACACAGTGAATATTCCCGAACTAGGAGAAAGTTATGACAGTATCTATTTTGAGGAAAATTTACAAGAGAAAGACAAGTATTTATACTTTACAGGGTATAACAGGGCACTTATTGAAATAGGAACAAATCACAATACTGGAAGAGAAATAACGATAATAAAAGACTCGATAGCAAATTCCTTTATCCCATTCTTAATTCCATATTACGATAAAATAAATATAGTTGACCTAAGGTTTTTTAACGGCGATTTAGACGAGCTTACACATAATTCACAGGATATACTAATTTTATATTATATTACGGGAATAGAAGAATCTTCGGTAATTCAAAAACTTGAAAGATAGGATTGATTTTATGGGGAAAATACTTATTAAGAATGCAGAAGTTTACGATGGATTGGGCAATGATAGCTATAAAGCAGATGTACTTGTCGATGGCGAGAAAATTGCTGAAATATCTAATGGAATTTGCGAAAATGACTGCAAGGTTATAGATGCAAATGGAAAAATTTTGTGTCCAGGTTTTGTAGACATACATAGGCACTGTGATGCTAAACTGTTGACGGATAAAAATTTTGGAAAGATAGAACTCTTGCAAGGAATTACGACAACGGTGGTCGGAAACTGCGGTATAAGTTTAATTCCAACAGGTGAAAACAGCAGAGAATTTTATGACTTGCACCAAGCTGTAATGGGGAAAATAACAGAAAAAATGCCAAAGACAATGGCAGAATATAAAATAGAGGTAGAGAAAAATAAAACTCCATTAAATGTTGGCACCATGGTTGGCATGGGAGCGGTGAGATTTATAGTGAAAGGTTTTAGTGACTCAGCTTTTACAAAGAAGGAACTTGAGACTGCGAGAAATCTTGTCGACACGGCGCTTAAAGAAGGTGCGCTGGGTGCGTCGCTCGGGCTTATGTATATACCCGAATGTTACAGCAGTATAGATGAAATGGTCTACATATTGCAAGGTCTTAAAGAGGGTGAAAAGCCGATAACCGCACATATAAGAGGTGAGGGCGACAGTTTGGTTAAAAGTGTGGAAGAAGTGGTCGAAATCGCTAAAAGGCTAGATGTTCCGCTGCAAATCAGTCATTTTAAGAGTTGCGGCACAAAAAATTGGGGAAAAGAAATCTTTAAGGCAATGAAAATTATTGAAGATGCAAGGGAAAATGCTTTACAGATAAGCTGTGATTTTTACCCATATGAGGGCGGTAGCACCACGCTTACTAGTATGCTTTCGCCTGAATTTGTAAGAGGTAATTTGCGTGAAGCGCTAAAAAGGCTTGGAACAATAGAAGGTGTAGAGGAGTTTAGGCGGCTTAGCCAGATAGAATACAAGGACTGGGACAATTACGTCGTGTCGCTGGGTTGGGATAAAATGATAATCAGCGCAGTGGAAAAAGAAGAGTTTGTAAAGATGAAAGGCTTGTCGATTGAAGAAGCTTCAAAAAAATTTGGATATAAAGATGCCGTAGAACTCGCAGCAAGGCTTATGCACAAAGAAGACGGAAAAGTTACCATAGTAATAATGAGCATGAGCCCGAAAGACGTAGAAGAAGTCGCAAAACTGCCATATGCCTCGGTGATTTCAGATGCGCTTTACGCCGATACAAGTACACCTCATCCAAGGCTTTATGGTGCGTTTCCGAAAATAATAAGAGAGTTTGTTGTGGAAAAAAATATACTCAAGATGGAAGAGGCGATTGAAAAAATGACCTCAAAACCTGCAAATTTCATGGGGATTTATGACAGGGGCAGGGTAAAAGTTGGTGCTTTTGCCGACTTGATAATTTTCGATAAAGATAAGTTTAAGGACAGGGCAAATTTTCAAAAGGGAAATGAACTTGCCTCGGGTCTTGACTTTTGCATAATTAATGGTACTATAATGGTAGAAAATGGAATATGTCAAATTGATATTAAAAACGGAAAATTTATTAATTAGAGGAGAATGAAAAATGGCAAACGTATACGACAAAATCAAAGAAATGGGTATTACCCTCCCACCACCACCTCCAAAAGGCGGAATTTACACTCCAGTTATGGAGTTTGGCACAAAACTTCTATACTGTAGTGGTTGTGGCCCCGATGTTGGAAATGGTTCAGTGATAAAAGGAAAACTTGGCAAAGATGTAAGCCTAGAGGACGGACAACAAGCGGCCTATAACTGTATGTTGAATTTATTGTCAAATCTCGAAAATTATCTTGGAGACCTAAATAAAATTAAAAAGTTTGTAAAGGTGCTTGCCTTTGTACAAGGTACAGACGATTTCACACAACAACCGCAGGTAGTAAATGGCGGAAGCCAACTGCTTTTTGACTTGTTTGGGGAGGAAAAAGGCCTGCCAGCACGCTCGGCGATAGGAACAAACTCGCTTCCAGGTGGAATTAGCTGTGAAATTGAGTGCGTTGTAGAGATTGAATAATGTATAACTTTGATAAACAGAGCGAGACTTTTTCGCCGTCTTTGATTTTTTATTTGGACTATATTAAAGAGAATATAGAAAAATGTATAGAGATTGCAGGAAGTGCCAACAGGCTATGGCCACATATAAAAACGCATAAGTGCTCAAGTCTTGTAAAACTTCAAATGGAGTATGGTATAAATCGCTTTAAAGTTGCCACTATTGCGGAGGCAGAAATGGTGGCAAGTTGTGGCGCTTTACACGTTGTTATAGCCTACCCCGTAATAGGGCCTAATATTAATAGGTACAAAACTCTGTGTGAAAAATATGAAAATACGGTATTTTATGCAGTTGGGGACGATTTGAAGCAAATAGGATTACTGGCAAAGAAGTTTTCAGAAAATCAAAAATTAAATGTTTTAATAGATGTAAATTTAGGACAGGACAGGACGGGTGTTCATGTCAGCAGACTAGAAAGCTTTCATAATGACTGCCTAAGTATAGACAATGTAAGACTTTGCGGTTTGCATTGTTACGACGGGCACAGGCATGAGGGAGATTTTAAAATCCGTGACAAAGAAGTTAAAAAGATAGATGAAAAGTTATTTGAAATTTTAAATAATCTACCAAAGCAAGATGTGATTATCATGGGTGGCACGCCGTCGTTTCCTTGTCACGCAAAGCATATGCCAAATGCCTACCTAAGCCCCGGAACCTTGGTTCTTCACGATTACGGCTATGCAACGAGCTACAGGGATATGGATTTCAAAATAGCTGCGGCAGTTTTGTGCAGGGTGATAAGCAGGCCAACTAAAAACACTTTTACTATAGATTTAGGCACAAAGGCGGTCGCCTGTGACCCGAAAGAAACCCGAGCAGTGATTTTTGGTATGGAGCATGCAAAGATTGTTATGCACAACGAAGAACATATGGTGTTTTCTGTAGATGTAGATAAGATGCCTGAGATAGGTGACGAACTTTTTTTGCTGCCTTTTCATATTTGTCCAACGGTATCTCTTTATAATGTGGCAAATGTCATAGAAAGCGGTAAACTTACAAATGTTTATAAGATAGACGCTAGGAATAGGGTGTTAAACATTTAGTGAAGCTTGCAATTTATTTGTATTTATGATATTATAGGGAAAATATTTTAAAAGGAGTGATTTTGTCCTATCATGGATGAGCACAGTATTACGTTAATTTCCATACTAATAATTTTGGTGGCACTTTCAGCATTTTTCTCCTCGACGGAGACAGCATTTTCTTCAATGAGTCGTGCAAGAATTAAGAGCATGGCACAAACAGGAGACAAAAAAGCAAGGCTTGCATACAAGCTTTCAGAAAATTATGATGAACTTATTTCTTCTATATTAATAGGTAACAACATAGTTAACATAGCGGCAGCTACACTTGCGACGATACTTTTTGTAAAGTTTTTTGGAGACAACGGCGCAACTGTTTCTACAGTAGTTATGACTATAGTGGTGCTTATTTTTGGCGAAGTAACACCAAAGAGTTTGGCAAAAGAAAACCCTGAAAGCTACTCTATAATGGTAGCGCCTGTAATGAATGTACTTATAATGGTATTTAAACCTCTTAACTTTTTACTTATCAAATTAAAAAGCGCAATAGGTAAGCTATTTAAGATTAAGGGTACCACAACAATTACAGAAAATGAGATTATTACACTAGTAGAAGAGGCAGAGCAAGTCGGCGGAATAGAAGAGCACGAACGTGATCTCATTAAAAACGCCATCGAATTCGACGACCTTGAAGCTATGGACATCATAACACCTAGAATTAATGTTGTTGCTGTTGATATTCTAGACAGTGCAGACGAAGTATTTAAGCTGTTTAGAGAGACAGGATATTCAAGATTTCCTGTGTATGAAGAAACAATAGACAGTATAGTAGGTATAATAAATGAAAAAGACTTTCATAATCATGTTATGTATGAAAAGAAAGACTTAAAATCAATTATAAAACCTGTTGAGTTTATTCCACCTTCGATGAAGATATCGGATTTACTCAAAACCTTCCAAATCAAGAAGCTTCATCTTGCTGTTGTAGTCGATGAATTTGGCGGAACAGAGGGTATAGTTACTTTAGAGGACATATTAGAAGAGCTTGTAGGAGAGATTTGGGATGAGCACGACGAAATGGAAGGCAGTATAATAGAACTAAGTGAAACTGAATTCTTAGTGCCTACATCTTTAGACCTAGATGACTTGTTTGATAAGTTTGACATAGTAGACGAAATAGAGGCTTCTACGATAAACGGCTGGGTAATTGAGAATATAGATAAGATACCAACGGTAGCCGATAGCTTTGATTTTGATAATCTGAGCATTTTGGTGACAAAAGTTGAGAGCCGTAGGGCAACAGAGATAAAAGTTACAGTCAATTACGCAAAAGAAGTAGATGAAAATGACAATTTGTAATAACTAGGACACAGAAAAACTGTGTCCTTTTTCTTTTTATGAACAATGCTGAGTAGAATGAACAATAAGTGCTAAATGCACAAAATGGTGTTTTATGATAGTTAAGCTGTTAACTTATTCACAATTTGGTCACTTTTTACTATGATAAAGTTATGATTTGTGCAATATGTCAATTGACCTATGTTTTTTTTAAAAATTCTATATAAATTTTAGAAAATGCATTGACTTTTACAGACTGAAATGATATAATCACTCACGAAAAAGCATATTACACATTTTAAATTTTTAGTCAATATCACTATAAAACAGGCTTGTTACAAACTGTAATAATTACTTTGCAACTTGTAATCAATAACCTTCCTCAAACTAAGGTGTTTAAAAGCTTATATATAGTAATAAAGATTGAGAACTTAAATATGGATATGTGAAAAGGGTTTTTAACTTAACCCAATTATAATTTTTATAGGAGGCAAACTCAGTATGAAAAAAAGAATTCTTTCATCTCTTCTAGCTGTTGCAATGCTAATATCTGTTATAGTCGTTGGCTTTACAGGTTGCGG
>CAYJIA010000025.1:0-32472 GCA_964370115.1 uncultured Eubacteriales bacterium | reverse complement strand
TATTAAAACTACACTTAAAAATAATGATATAAGCTTTTTCATAATGTTTTCCTCACTTTCAACTATCAACTACTTCACTTTTCTCCTTAGAAACTTCTTAAATCTGGGTGGAAATCTGTTTGGTAGAAAGTTTGTGTAAAATCTTATTCCACGCAGTTTATAAAAATATTTATCCACCGCCTCGTATCCTTTTTGGCTGTAGAGTTTAAATATTTTTTCTCTTTCGTCACTCATTTTTGTCGCTAGCAAAAGTTGACCATTCCATCTTGCAATTTTTTCAAATTCTGTGGGTTTAATTATTATATTTTTTTCTATATTTCCTAATGCATTTTCTCCTTTTCGAGTGTTTACAATCACACTTGATATCCCATTGAGCTCTTTAAATTCACCGCCGTTTGCCCTTAAGTGCTCTGGATGCTCTTTTTCAATCCCCCAAAAATCGCCCAAAGTGATGTCCCCTACCCTTTTTTTGCTTGCAAATTTGCAGTTATAGCACGCATCTTGGTAGGTGTATCCCTTTAAAAAGAAGTAGTAGTACGAGCTTTCAACGGCGTAGATATTTTTGCTTTTGACCTTGCTCCTTTTATCTTTATATGTCATTTTAGAAATAAACGCCCAGCCTTTTTTTCTCTTGTCCCTAAAAATAAAATCCAAAATTTCAATTTTATTTTTTCTTTCAAGAAAGGATATATACTCATTAAAAAATGCATTTGAGGGAACTCCGTGGCATATAATATCGACTAAAATCAGCTCACTGTACTCCCTAAATCCCAAAAAAGATTTCAGTGAAGCTATTTGACAAGGCGTACCGGAGAACAAAACTTTTCTGCCTGAGTTTAAAAAAACCTCAACATTTTCAAACACTCCAGACATATCGCTTTGCACATATTTTGTGCCTTGAAGATAAACTAAGTCCTCTTCTCTTTCTACTCCTATATGAGCTGTCACAAATCTCCCATCAATTTTCATCATCGCCACACCAAACACCACACCGTTTTCCTTAATGGTTTTGTGCGCAAGTGCTGCAAATATTCCACCCGATGACGAATCTAAAATACGCTCACTTTTTATAACAGCCGCATAAAAACTCTTCGCTACGCTGGTTTTAATCTCGTTTTTAAATATGCATAAATTTTTACATTTTTCGCATTTTATGCACGCCTTTACATCTTCTTTTGGATACAAAAAACCAAATTCATCTTCCACCATTTCAAGTGCATTAACTGGACAAACCGCAACACAAGCACCACATCCACAACAAGATTTTTTATTGTCAAGCAAACTGTTCACTTGCCATTCCTCCCTTTAAACACCTCGCTTAAATAGGCTCTCAGCTTTGCTCTTTCGACAGAAAGAATTTCATTTACCTTATCAAAATCCACCAATTTTCTAACAACATCAAAGTCTGAAAAATCTTTGACATGACAGTGCAAAGTCTCGGTAAGTCTTAAAAGGCTCTCTATCCTACCGCTAAACTCGTTTGGATAAACACAAATTGGGTGAGTGCTTAAATTTAGTGCAAATGCGGTCGCGTGAAATGAATCTGTCAACACAAATTTTGCATTGTCTATAAGGCCTAAAAACTCAAAAACCTCTGGAATTACTATACTTTTTCCTACCCGTGCAATTTGGTCATACCTCGTGCAAAGCCTTAACAGTTTTATACCCGTTCGCCGTGATAATTCTTTCGCAAATACGTCAAACTCCTTTGAGCGGTTTAAATTATAGATTAGTATATATTCTCCATTATCTCTTTTTTTCACTGCTTTTTCGCGCCAAAAGTCACCGTCTAGTGCAAGACTTGGGTCGACTATATGCGCTGCTTTTTTATAGCCATAATATTTATCAAGCATTTCAAGGGCATAATCTTCTCTAACCGAAATATGATTATATCTCCAGATAAAATCTTTTATTTTTTCTACCTCGCTACTTTCAAGCTCATCTTTTCCAAAGCTTGCGCCATAAGCAAACCTGTACTTATCCTTTGGCAAAAAGTCTAAATAAAGTGCTGTAATTACCCCTTTATTCCACTTTGTGTTCCACACTTGGTCACTGCCTGTGCAGTACATATCCGCGTCTGCGTGGAAGTTTTCAAAATCTTTTTTATATGTATAAACTTTATCGGTGAGTTTCAAATTTTGCCGTAAAAAACCGCCAAACACCTTTTTCCATTTTTTAATTGTAGGAAGCATGGCACAGCGTTTTATGATATTTTTACCACACCAAGTGTCAAGCAAATTTTTATCTAGCGAGTCCTCCCTGATAAAATTTATAAATTCCACATCAAAGCCAAAGCTTTCAAACATTTCCTTTGTCGCAAAACTTTGTAAAACCGAGCCGTAATTTTTTACCCCATGCAATGTAATAACCGAAATCTTCATAATTTGCCTCTTATCTTACAACGACAAATAGAGCTCCTCAAGTTTCTTACTTTGAAGCACAATGTCGTATCCACATCCCTTTACTATTTCAGAGTAGTTTTCACGATTTCTTATTTGACTTTCACATTCTAGCACTGCTTCTTTCCAGTCTATTATGTTTTCATCGCCAATGGGCAAGTAGCTTGTAATTCCAGCTATGTCTATCTCTCTTGTCACCTTTTCGGACACAATTTGTGAAACTCCGCTTGTCTGTGCCTCCACTAAAACTATTGGTAAGCCCTCATAAAGTGAGGGTAACACAAATACATCAAAGACGTTTATGAGTCTTTGCACATCGTTTCTTATTCCTAAAAACCGCACATTATTATAAACACCAATATCTTTTGCCGAATTTTTTATATTTTCTTCCTCTAGTCCTCGTCCCACTACAAGTAGCACTATATTTTCTTTTTCTTTTAAAATTTCTTTTAAGACTTTAAATATATATGGATAGTTCTTTTGTTCGCAAAGCCTTCCTACCATGCCTATTACAAACTTATCTTCAAGTGCAAATTCTCTTCTGAGCTTTTCTCTCGTTTCTTTAGAAAATTTAAATTTATCTGTATCAATGGCATTTGTCATTATATGTATTTTTTCATTTTTTCCCCACATATATTTACCTGCATCGTCTCCACAGGCAAATAAATCTGTCGCCAAATGTTTTACATATTTTGATGCCAACTTATTTATCATATATTTAAGTTTCGAGACTGGTTCATTCGCTATATGCGAGTGTGCAATTCTCTTTTCCACATTAAACTTTTTCGCGTAATGCAGGCTGAAAATCCCACGCGAGCCAAGGTGCGAGTGTATTATGTCATAGTTGTTATCTTCAATTATTTTTTTCATTTGTTTAAGACAAGCGAATCTATCCGTCTTAAAAATAGGTATTTTATGAATTTTACACCCCATGTCGGCTAAAACTTTTTCATACACGCCCTCGTCGTAAAAATCGTAAATTAGAAAGTCAAAATGCAGCCTACTTTTATCCATATATGTGTAGTAATCTAAGATTAATTTCGCCACACCTCCACCGTCGAGTGCGGATAATTCATGAAGTATCTTAATCATTTTCATTTAACCTGCCATTCATAGTTCACGCCATAAAATCAATATCGAAACAGCAATATATATGTCTTTTGTATATATTTTTTTAATATTATTCATCTTTTTACACAATTATAAACTATTGCACAAAATTTTTCAAGGTAAAATATCTATTTTTCACCTATGAACTCATACAAAATTCTTACCTCTCACTTGTGCAATACGTAAATAGACGTAAAAAAAAACGAGTGACCTCTGATTTTACTCAGACATCACTCGGATTACTATTTTACTTTAGGCTCTAAAAGCTCTTCCATCGTAATTCCGTAAATTTTAGATATGATAAGCGCTTTTTCTAAACCCGGCTGAACTTTTCCAGCTTCATAATAGGCATATGTAGAGCGACACACTCCTAACTTATCTGCGATAAATTTTTGAGTATACCCCTTTCTATCCCTAAGTCTTTTCAGTGTTTCACACAACCTGACATCAAACATATTTCTCTCTTTTCCTTAACAAAGTAATATTCCCCAAATCCCCCTAAAATAAATAGCTGTCACAAATGATACTCCACATTTGCGACAGTTTTTTATCACTATTTAAAACGCAATCTCTCTATGTTGTTCCGACGAGTCATAAATCGCCTGCATAATTTGCGAGGTGAGAATTGCTGTGTCTATATGAGACGCTAATTTTTCGCCTGTTTTCACACAGTTTACAAACGCATCTATCTCGTTTTGGAAGTGGTCTCGCATTGTAAATTTCGGTGTGTACTCTACAAGTGCGCCGTTTTCTGTTGTATACACTGTAAATTCTTTGCCGTACTGTAGTCTTATTCCGCCTTTATCGCCCATAAAATCTATGTATGTGTCGCTAACGCCTATGTTTTGCGCCCATGCTCCGTTTAGGCTTATAACAGGTCCGCTGGTTCTTATCATGCCCGTTACAGAGTCGTCTACGTCGTAAATTCCGTCGTATTTTTGAGGTCCTGCCCACATGTCGGAGTAGACATAGTCTTCCATTTGCTTTCCTAGAATGCAAAACGCTTCGCCCGTTACGGTTTTTATGCTAGGGTCGCCACAGCAGTACATTACTATATCAAGATAATGCACGCCCCAGTCGATAAGTGCTCCACCGCCTGCGATTTCTTTAGTCGTAAAGGCCCCGCCAAGGCCTGGGATTGAGCGATGCGCCCTAAAACTTACATACACATGGTGAATGTTTCCAAGCTTTCCACCTTCTATATACTCTTTGATTTTGTTTACGCTGTCGTTAAATCTATTAACAACGCCGATATTTAAAATTTTACCCGTCTCGTTTTGCACTTTTTGCATCTCTAACGCTTCTGCATAGGTTCTTGCCGCTGGTTTTTCACAAAGCACATTTTTGCCAGCCTTTAGAAAATCCATGCTTATTGTGGCGTGGACATTGTTTGGTGTGCAAACCGACACCGCATCTATTTCCTCATCACTTAGTATGTCATGGTAGTCTACAACCACTTCTCCACAACCGTATTTTTCCACACAAGCCTCTGCTCTTTCTGGGATTATGTCGCAAAAATATTTAATTTCCGCCTCAGCATTATTCATATATGACGGTATATGCGCCACATTTGCTATTGTTCCGCATCCTATTACTGCTATTTTCATTTTGCACCTCTTCCTTAAACTTTTTCGGCTATTACCACCCGATATTTATCAGTTATTCTAGCATATACACAGCAATAATGCAATGCTTTTCTTCACTGTTTATAAAATCTTAATTTCGAGGTTAAAAAGAACAGCTACACCAAGCCCTTGTCTCAGCTTTTTTTAATTATGTATTCAGCAAAAAAGCTTTTTAAAGTTTTAGAAATATGTTTCACTGCACTGTTGTTTTCGCCTGCAAGAACTGCGTCTATCAGCTTCGTGTCTTCAACTAAACTCGAGCTGATACATCCCAAAATTTCGCTGTTTATTTTTTCGTTGTCGTCGACTGGAATTAACATTACAAAAATAATTCCTACTCCTTTAAGCTCTGAGGAAGTAAAAGACTGTCGCTCTTCATTTGTGAAAATATTAAATGACGGAGTCTTCACTCCAGTGCTTTTCGCATGTAGTAGTGCAAAACCTATTTCAGGAAAAACTTGGCTTGACATATTTTCTCTTGCAATTATATCTTTGACAACAACTTCTCTGTCGTCTCCTTCTTTACAGACATTTTTCGCAACTTGCTCAACTGCATTAATAAAATTTATGTCTTTATCAAGTTTATAAATTTTCATTTCGTTTGCAATTGTCCTCATTTGGCTTGCCAAAAGTGATATGGTCTCAAGATCAAGCATAACACTAACATCGTCTTTTTCTTCCAACTGCACTTCGTACTTATCAATTAATTTTCTTATATTCTCTATGTCTTTCTCGCTGATTAGGGGATTGACATTTATCACTTCTATCTCCTTTGAGTTTAACGGCAAGCTAGAAATTATAAAGTCTTCTTTCTTTACCACTTCTTCATTTATCTCGTTTTTTCCATAAGCCGTAAGCAAAACTCTGCTTGAAAAGTGCTTCCTAAGTTTTGATCGCATTAATCTTGAGACACCTATTCCGCTTGAACAAACTATGCCTATATTCACTATTTTTCTAGGCGAGTTTAACGCCTCTAGTTTTACAATCGCCGCGGCAAAATGGACGGTCAAAAAACCTATTTCTGCTGCTGGTACAGGTTTTCTTACATAGCTTTCAAGGATTAGGGCACTATTTTTGCATTTTTCGTATACCTCGGCATACTGCGCTTTTACTTCGTTTAACATTGGATTATGTATCTTCATGCCGTTTGTAAGTCTTATTATTGTGGGCGATAAATGCGCGTGTAGGCTGTGCAGAAAATCCTCGTCTTGTTTTAATTTATACGCATTCTTTTCGTCAAATGCATATATCATTTCATCTGCAATAGTTTTTATATTTTCAAAATTCATTTTAGAAGCATTTTGGACTTTCTCATATTTTGAAGCTTTAATATGCAGATAAATATACGATATTTCAATTTCAGGAATTTCTATTTCAAATTCCTCTTTAATTTCAAGTGCTATTTTTTCTGCGACATCATAATCGCTGTCTCGCACAATTTTTTCAAAAAAACCGCTGTTGTTATCTATTGTTTCATTGTCTAAAATTCGCTTAACCGCCACGCTAATATGCATAACAAGCCCTATGTAAGAATTTTCGGTAAGAGAGCGAACATGTGAGCTGTTTACTCCATTTATACAGTCCATGACACGGCTCACAGTGTCTTCACCTAAAATTTTCATAAATCCATACTTCTGAAACTCTTCAATTACTTTAGCGTTTTCCGTATCACTTTCATAGGCATCAATCAAAAATTTAGCATCAATATTTTCTGAAATAAAAGCTTTAATAGCCCTTCTATATGCAGCTTCACTGCCTTTTACAGAAATACCGCTTCCCGGTTTTTTAATTATCTTTAAATCAAACTTTTCAAACCACTTTTCAAGTGCCTCTAAATCAGAGCTTATTGTAGCTTCACTAACTTTAAACTTTGTACTATACCAAAACAGTTTTTTTACATTTTTGTCTTTCAATATTTCCAGTGTAATCTTTTTTCTTCTGTATTCTTTGTCTGTATCATCTATATAACTTTCACTCTTAAGAAGTTTTAGCAAATTTGCTTTTTCCTCTTCTTCTCCAAGTATCCAAACTCCAACACCTGTTTTAGAGGCAAATTTCAAGTTATAGGCACTTAAATCTTTAGGCAAATATTCAAGTTCACGTTGAACAGTTCTTTTACTTACACCGATTTTTTCTGATAATTTGACAACAGAAATTGGCTCGTTTTCTTCAAGCATTATAAGCAGTATTTTTTTTACTCTTGCACTAAAATTCATTTTAAATTCTCCCTTACAATTGTCAAAATATCTGGTTTGTGTTTTGAAATAATATGCGTATAATACAAGGCAGTACTCTACCTTGTATTATACAATAAAATCTTATTCTTAATCAATTACTTTCTTAGAGTTTCCACAAGTTCATCATATTGTGGAGCAGCCATAAAGTTTGTTATCAGAACTAACTTAGCATTCGGATTGCTGTTTGCAGCTCTCTCTTGTAGAGTTTGATGAGTAACAACAATTTGCACGTCTGCTGGAATTGAGGAAACCGATGTGTGTATAACCTCTATATCTCCTCTGCCAGCTGCTGCAAGTTTTTTCCTAAGAACGGTAGCACCCATTGCGCTAGACCCCATACCAGCATCGCAAGCAAAAGCGATTTTTGTGATTTCTCCGCTTATAGCTATAGGAGTAGCAGCACTTGCTATACCCTTAGATTGGTTTTTCATTTCATCTTTTTGAGCCTGAGCTTCTTCAAGGCTTACACCTTTATTCATAAATTTAAGAAGCGGAAGAGCAACAAGTAATGATACCGCAGTAGACACTACAACACCTATAATAATTCCTAAGTGTGAACCTGTGTTTGCCATTAGCAAGATTGCAAGTATGCTTCCTGGTGAAGCTGCCGCTACAAGGCCTACGTCGAATAGTCCAAATATGAATATACCACTTGCACTACCTGCTATAGTTGCAACTAATAGTAGAGGGTTCATAAGAACATATGGGAAGTATATTTCGTGAATACCGCCGAATAGGTGGATAATCGCCGCACCTGGTGCAGTAGTCCTAGCACTGCCTTTACCTACCATCATATATGCAATTAGCACGCCAAGACCAGGGCCTGGGTTAGATTCTAGTAGGAATACGATAGATTGTCCAATTTCTTGTACTTCTTTAACGCCTATTCCAGAAAGAACACCGTGGTTAATCGCATTATTTAAGAACAAGATTTTTGCAGGTTCTATAAATATACTTACTAGTGGTAGTAGACTTGTCTCTACGAAGAAATTAACGCCTGCCTCAAGTACAAATGTAAGACCTAAAACTGCAGGTGTAATTCCGACCATTGCGAAAAGTGCTAAACCAAAACCAATAATACCAAGTGAGAAGTTGTTTACAAGCATTTCAAAGCCTGCTTTGATTTTGTTATGTATTAGTTTATCGAATTGTTTTAGTATCCAAGCAGCAAGAGGACCTGCTATCATGGCTCCTATAAACATTGGAGTGTCAGGTGCACCTACGATTACACCCATAGTTGCTATCGCACCTATAACACCGCCTCTGTGCTCGTGTATTTTGCTACCGCCTGTGTATGCTATTAGCAGTGGAAGTAACATTTTTACCATTGGATCTATGAGTTGTTCAAAACCTTCATTAGGTATCCAACCTGTATCTAAGAATAGCGCTGTAATAAGACCCCATGCTATGAACGCTCCGATATTTGGCATAACCATTCCGCTTAAAAACCTACCGAAGACTTGTGCTTTTTGTTTCATTGCAAATTCTCCTCATTTCTATTTATTATTTTTCGTTTAATAATTTTTCTCTTACATAATCGACACTTGAAGCAGACATACTAAACTCGTCAAGCCCCATGTCTAAAAGCATAGACACCGCTTTTATGTCGCCCGCCATTTCGCCGCACATTCTAACTTTTATACCCTGCGCATGAGCCGCATCAATTATTTTCTTAATTGCACTAACAACTGCTGGGTTAAAATAATCGTACATATGGGCTATTTTTTTGTTGCCCCTATCAACCACCAACAAATATTGTGTTAAGTCATTTGTTCCTATACTAAAGAAATCTACATGCTTTGCAAATTCTTCAGCCATCAACACACTTGCAGGTGTTTCCATCATCATACCCACTTCTATATTTTCATTATAATCAATTCCGCTGTCTTTAAGCTCTTTTTTACATTCTTCAATGATATTTTTAGCTTCAACAATTTCTTCTAACGATATAATCATGGGTATCATTATTCTTACATTTCCATATGTACTAGCCCTTAAAATCGCCCTTAGTTGTTCTTTAAACATCTCTTTCATGTCAAGGCAAATTCTAACTGCCCTATAACCTAAGAATGGGTTTTCTTCTTTGTCAAATTCAAAGTAAGAAAGCTCTTTGTCGCCGCCTATATCAAGTGTTCTAATAGTAAGCTCCGACGGACAAAGTTTTGCCGCTTCTTTATAAACAATGAACTGTTCTTCTTCGCTAGGAAACCTTATGCTTTCCATATACAAAAACTCGCTTCTAAAAAGGCCTACACCATCAATATTATAAGGAAGTGCGTTCCTTATGTCTGCTAAGCTGCCGACATTTGCACACAGGCTTATTTCTTTGCCGTCTTTGTTATACACTTTTTTGCATCTGAGTGCTTCTATTCTTGCCTTGTTATCATCGAATTCTTTTTTTCTTAAATCAAAGCTTTTTTTATTTTCCTCGTCTGGTTCAAGAATGATTTCGCCCGACTTTGCGTCCATGCAAACTACAGCACCGTCTTTTGATTTTTCTAATATATCATGAACCCCTACAATAATTGGAATATCCATGCTTTTGGCGATTATGAACACATGGCTTGTGACTCCGCCTTCTTCTGTTATTATTCCCTTAATATACTTTGTGTTGATTTTGACTGTATCAGACGGATACATGTCTCTTGCCACTACCACAACTTCTTTATCAACCACACCTAAATCGGGAAGTATCACATTTTTTAGTGCGCTCATATATCTCTTGCCAACGTCTTTAACATCGGCACTTCTCTCTTTCATATATGCATCATCAACCATAGAGAACATAGTAGCAATTTCTGTTATTGTTTCATCGACCGCAAATTCTGCATTTTTTAGTTGGGACTTAATTTTTGAAACAATTCCCTCAATAAGAGTATAGTCGTTTGCTATTTCAGTATGTGCAAAAAACACCTCATTGCTATCCGCCAGTTTTTCAAGCTCCGCTATTACTCTCTCTTTTGCTTTTTCAAATTTTTCTACCTCGTAATTAATTTCATTTTCTAAAATCAATCTGGTATCAGGACTTAAATCCGGCTCTACATATTTAAAAACCGGTGCAACTACAACTCCCCTAGAAGCTGTTTTCTCTGCCAATAACTTCTCCATCTTACTCCCCGTTTCTGTAAATCATTATTTGAAAGTGTCACTTATCTTGTTTTAATTATATACGACTTAAACATAATATTCAACTTAAAGACATTTGATTTTGGCGTTAATGATTAGTGCCATTGTTGTAATATCACTAACATATTCAATCGGAAGCCTTGTATTTGTGCATATTGACACAAAAACAGCCGTGTACCATATGATATAATCATTTAGTACACGGCTAAGTTGTGCAATACTAACAATTAGCGTAATTTTAAAGTTCGCCGAAACCTTCATCTATCAATGCGCAAAGCTTCTCTAGGCTCGCTTCTTCGTTTTCGCCATCGCACACAAGCTCGATTTCTGTGCCTTTTTTAATTACGGCTGACATAATGTTCAACACGCTTTTTGCCACAATTACTTTTTCACCCATAACGATTGTAACATTACAAGGGCAAAGTGACGCTTCTTTTGCAAGCACACTTGCGGGTCTTGCGTGTAGACCTGATTGATTTTTCACCACTAATTTTCTTGATACCATTTTTCATACCTCACATTTCTATAATTACACACCGTAGTGCTCGAATAATATTTTTTCTGCCTCTGCACTCCACAAACCCCTGTTAGCTTTACAAATTTTGTCAAGTCTTGCAAATAGTTCGCTCTCTTTGCCAAGCTCTGCAAAATCTTCTATTGCTGTTAGTGGCATGTCAAACTGTGTATAAGTCAGTTTTTTACCGCCTGGGATAGTAGGCAAGTCAAGTGTTGCCTGTGCGATAGAGTCTATACCACCTATATGTGTTACCATAACAGCTGGCTCAATTTTCCCTGCCGCTGCAAGTTCATTTGCCTCGATTAGGTCATCGTTATTTCCGCCTGTTGTTCCAATGATATGTGCGCTGATATAGTGTACGTTGTATAGATTCATCTCTGCCATAAAGTTGCTGTCTGATGGGCCTGCAAAGAAGTTTAAGCAACCGTCAAATCCTAAAAGTTTGTCGCCAAGCTCTGCTACTCTTCTGTTTGGAATGTATACAAATACATCATCATAGCCTTTACCGCCTGTAATTGCTCTTAAGTCTTCTACCTCATCGTTTAATTTAGCAGTATTTACATAAATAAGCTCAACGCCCATTTCTTTTGCTTTTTCTTCAGAAATAACTTCGCGTGCTCTTGCGATTTTCGCATCGTCAATATCTGTTACAACTATTCTTTTTGGTCTGTTTTCTAGTTGTATACCATAGCTTATCGCTCCAAGACCCATAGGACCACAGCCACCTAATATGATAATATCGCCGTCGGCTTTTGTGCCTGTTTGAAGGTCGTGATTTCTTTTGTTTGTGTGGTAGTTTCCGTGATATCCACCAATGATACAGCTCATAGGCTCTCCTAAAGATGCCTCAAAGAAGCTTTCGCCTTCGTATACCATCAAGCAGCCAAGTTCCATAACTTCTTGAGGTATAATGCAATATGTGCAAGCTCCACCGAAGAACTCGTAAGAATAGCCAGGTGATGCTAGACTTCCTTTATAGTTAAGTGCAGGTTGTTGTGTGAATTTTTGACCTGCTTTAAATTGATCTTTCCATTTTTCGCCAACTTCAACAATTATACCTGAAAATTCATGTCCGATAATAATTGGATTAGTGTCAATATTTTTAGGTGCTCTTTTATGGTTTGCACCTTGCTCTGCAAGTTTGTATGTCGACATACAAATACTATCACTAATAACTTTTACAAGTATTTCGTCGTCCTTAATTTGAGGTAACTCAAATTCTTCAAGTCTTAAATCTTTTGCTCCGTACATTCTAACTGCTTTTGTTTTCATAATTATTCTCCTATCTTATGTATCTCTACTTTTGTTACTAGCTCATCAACAAGTTCTTTTGATGGTGGCTTTGTTCCTATAGTTGTTACAGCACCTGCCGATGTTGCAACGCTTAACCTTAGTGTGTCTTCAAAACTGTATTTTTGTTCCATAGAATACGCAAGCCCTGCCACCATGGCATCTCCTGCACCTACTGTCGAGTGAACTACTACGTCCACCGGTTCACAAAAGTACTTTTCGTCTCCTCTTAAAAACATAGATCCGTATTTACCCATAGACACAACCACTGTTTCTATTCCGCTGTCTAAAAATTCTTTTGTGGCATCAATCAATTTTTCTCTTGTAATATCACCGCTTAAATTTGCATACTGTGCAAGTTCCTCTTTATTTGGTTTAATCACACTTGGCACAGCCGGTAATGATTTTTCAAATAATTCGCCGTCGGCATCAAGCAAAACCTTGCTTCCTTTTTGTTTTACACATTCTGTTATAGTTTTGTAAATATCCTTAGGCACGCCTTGCGGTATGCTTCCTGCTAGAACAAAAATTGTATCTTTATTCGCATAACTTTCTATTTTTTTCATTAACTCCAAAAGTTTTTCTTCACTTACCTGTGCGCCTTGCTCGTTAAGCTCTGTCACTCCGACGTTTTCAGAAAAAACCTTTGTATTTGTCCTTGTTTCGCCCTCTAAAACAACAAAGTCGTTTTCAATTCCCAAAGAATTCAAAGCATTTACAATTATCTGCCCTGCATTTCCTCCTACAAATCCTGTTGCAAGAGTTTTGCCACCAATTGCATTTATTGTTTTAGATACATTTACACCTTTACCTCCTGCATCATAAACAGACTTAATAATTCTATTAAGACCGCCTGCCTCGAAATTTTTCACCTCGACAGTTTTGTCAATCGCAGGATTCATCGTTACGGTAACTATCATAAATACCTTTCTCCTTAAGCTTTGTTTGTAAGTATGTTATACACTGTGTCAACGTCTCCACCGATAAGTTTCTTTGACGACTCCTCGTCCATTATTTTATCAGACAATGCGCCTAGAATTTCAAGATGTTCTTCGCCAACACTTGCTATGCCAACAATGATATATGCTTTTTCATCGTCCCATACTATACCATTTGGAAATGTCATAACCGCTATACCAGATGTTATAACTTCTTTTTTAGCTTGCTCTACGCCATGAGGTATAGCAAGTCCTGCTCCCATGTATGTAGAAAATGTTTTTTCGCGCTCCAACATTCCATCTACATAACTTGCATTTACATATCCTGTGTCTACAAGCATTTGCCCTACAGCTTTAATAACCTCATCTTTGCTTGTTTGTGTGCAATTAATTTTTATATTCTCTTTTAGTAGTAGCTCTTTTTTCTCGGTTTGTGATTTTTTCTTAAAAAACATAATAACAGCTCCTTTTAAAATTTTCATTTTCTTTTGTGTCTTTATTGTATTACTCTTTTTCCATAATTTCAACCAAAACATCTTTGAGTTTGGCGCCATTTATTAGTGACATCTATGAGGTTATTAAATATTAGGCAAATAAAATTGCACTATGACAAGAAATAAATTATCTATGTATAGCCGCAAAAAAACAGGGCAAACCTTGGGTTTGTCCCTGCTTTTTGTATTTTATGATAATTTCACTACAAGCTCTATATTGCTCCTTTACTCTATCTCCTTAAGATAAATTTCCGTTCTTTCTTGTAATGCTTTTGCTACTTCTTCTGCCGTATAGATTCCGTCTTTTTCATAGTAGTCCGCCACAATTTCACTTCCATATGCAGGCAGGTATGCGCTTAAATTCGCCGCTATTATCGGCATAGACAAGGTGTCGTTATAAAGCTCTATTAAATAGTCTTTTTCCTCCTGCGTACTTGAGGTAAACTGCGAATTTATGTAATTTTTCATGTTGTTTTTATTTACAGGTATATTTGAACTAAACCTGTCGCCGTCCCATCTGGCTAGGTTTTCTATCTCTAAGCCGTCGGGCATTTCTCCGCTATCATAGATACAGTATTTAATAAATTCCCAAGCAAGGGCAGCGTTTTTGGCATTAGTCGGTATGCTCATGTTAAATCCTGGGTATACAAGAACTTCTCCGTTTGAACTCACCACGGGTATGGGCTCAGTTATTCCGTCAAAGTTTTTTGTCTTAAATTCCGCTGTTTCAAAACCTACTAGAAGACCTATACTCTGCGCAAAATAGGTATCATCTATAAAAGATGGTGCGCCGTCATAAATAGCTATAGTAAAACCTCCATATGTATAGCCTGATGTGGCATGTTCTTTTGTAAATTTTAAGTATTCAATAAACTCAGGGTTGTCAAAATTTGCCGTCATATCGTCACTATTAAAGTTAGTCGATATTTCTCTTGTATAAAGCAGGGCATCGCCTGCTCCATATAGTGTTATGTCTTTTAAATCTGGAAATTTTCCGCTTGCCCTCGCTTTGCTTTGCACATCAATTAAAAATTTGTAGTCGACAGTTTCTATGGTGTCAGGGTCTATCCCTGCCGCCCTTATCATGTCTTCTCTCATTCTTAAAAAGTCAAAATTAAATGTATTTGGCATGTTATAAAGTTTGCCTTTGACTTCAAACGCTTCAAATACATCCATGTAGTAGTCATCTTCATTAAAAGCAGGGTCATTTTGCATGAATGCATTCAAGTCCATTATATTGTCGGTAAATGCAAGGTTTGAAGTGTAATCTCTGCTAGCAAAGATTAAATCTGGCGCTGTTCCAGAGATAAGTTGCGTGTAAAGGTCACTCTTATATGTTTCTGTCATCACGGCGAGTTCTTCTTCACTTACGGTGTCATCCCAACGAAAATACCCCTCAACTATCACTTCAACATTCGGGTGAAGTTCGTTAAAACCAGCTACAAGCGGTAATATCCCGTGATAACTTGAAGTATTTGTGTTCACCGTATCCGACGAGATAACAAGCGTACCCGAAAGCTCCTCGCCCTCTGAGAATAAGTCTACATCAAGGCTGAGTTCTTCTTCTATTTCAGGTTCACTGCTTTCGACAGCCGATGAACTGCTTTCTCCCGATGTCATACAGGCGGTTAATAATAGTGCAATTGTTAGAATTAATGCAAATATTCGTTTCATAGCAAAACTCCTCCTTACCTTGTCAAGGCAAGAGCAAAGCCCTTGCCCTACAATACAAGTTTGATTTATTCAAACTTATATATTAGCATTTCCATATTTGAGTCATAAGTTACATACCATGTTATAGTTCCCCCGTCGTCACTTATTGCAGAATGCAATGTAATAGCCTCTGCATCTGTGTCGTAATTTGAGACTAATTCTAAAGACTCATTTCCACTGGTTGTCCCTATAACCTCGGTTTTTTGTGTAGGAAGCGCTTCGACTTCATTGCTGGGCACAGGCTCATTTCCTATAAGTGCTACCGCTAAAACAGCCACAGCCATAATTGTTATCGCAGATATCCATATTGTTGATTTTTTGTATTTCATAATATTCTTTATCCTTTCTTTTGAATTGTTACTGCCAAAGGCAAGTATTGTATTGATATTAAGTGTGAAAGCATTTGACTGGCGTAAAAGAGCATAGGCGTAATCATGATGCCTACTTTGGTCGATTTTCCTTAAAACAGCTTCATCACAGGACATTTCCATATCCTTTTGCGAAAGAAAAAACGCAAGCCACACAAAAGGATTAAACCAGTGTATGCTAAGGGCGATAAGCGCAAATATCCTTGTCAAATAATCAAGTCTTCTGATATGGCACTTTTCATGCAAGAGAACAATATCGCGCTCATTCTCGCTCAGGGAAGACGGCAAATAAATTTTAGCCTTAAATAAGCCCATGACAAAAGCCACGTTTATATGATCGGCAATATAGATATTTTCTCTTAGATGCACACAGCCTATTAGCTTTCTTTTCAGTCTAATTAACGAGACAATACTGTACAACGCTACTGAAAGAACTCCCGCTACCCAAATAACCCACAGCGTATAATCTATTTGTGGTTTAACGAGAACTTCGCCTCCTACACTAAAGGAACTAGGGCTGTTTGGCAGTTTTAACAAGGCAAAGCTACTTTCAAAAGAAATAGGACAAAGCAGTCTAAATAAAACAGTGAGCCAAAGAACATAGGAAAAAATTTTTGCACTACGCTTTAAAACCAGTCTTGCTATTAGCACTACGATTACTGCAAAACTTGCGGTGATACTCATTTCGATTATCATATCCAAACTCACACCCTACACCTCCTTGTGGCTATCAATGAACTTTTGCAGCTCAAAAAGGTCTTTTTCTGACAGCTTTTTACGTCTTGAAAATGCTGCGATAAAGCTCGGCAGCGACCCCGAAAAAGTTTCCTCAACAAACTTCTCACTTTGTGCCGCGGCAAATTCTTCTTTACTTATAAGTGATGTGACAATTCCCTTTTTATTTTGAAATAATCCCCTGTCGGAAAATCTTCTCAAAATTGTATAAGTTGTAGAGCGGTTCCAACTTAGTTTTTCTTCGGCTCGTTTTACAAGTTCACCCGATGCAATAGGTTCGTTTTGCCATATTAACTCAGCAAAACGCATTTCAATTTCACCTAATTTGTATTCAATCATTTTTTACACCTCCAATTGTTTACTGGGAGTAAACTACACTTAAAGTTTACTCCCAGTAAACACATTTGTCAAGTGTTTTTAATAAAAAAGAGACGTGAATTTCTTCACGCCTTAATCTCTTTCATTATTTTTACTATTTCTTTTGCAACCACTACCGACGGTGCTCCGCCATTTACTATTATGTCCGATGAGGACTTATATAGTGGATATCGTTTTTTATGTAAATCCGCTATGAACTCACGCCTGTCAGGCCTTTGTAACAGCGGTCTTTTTTTATCATTTTTAAGCCTTTCTTGCAGTGCCGAAAGCGGCGCGTCTATAAAAATTATTTTTACTCCATTTTTATGAAACGCTTCCACATTTTTAGGGTTTAGTACTACCCCTCCGCCTGTTGCAATTATGCAGTTAGTTTTTTTTGCGAGTTTTTCAATGGTGAGAGTCTCTAATTTTCTAAAGTACTCCTCCCCTTTAATCTCAAAAATTTTCTTTACAGGCATACCTTCGCTTTTTTCAATATATATATCCATATCAATAAACTCAAAATTTAAGATTTTTGCCACGCGGCGTCCAACTCCTGTCTTTCCGCATCCCATAAATCCACAAAGCGCTATTTTATCCATTTTAACCGACTCCAATAAAATTTTCTTTGCTGTCCTTTCGCTTATATTTCAAATTAAAATAAAAAATATTCAATTTTGTATTGACAAATAAAAGCAATATAAATACAATAAGAGAAAAGGTAAGCTTACTTTATGAATTGTATCATAAAAACATTTGCTTGTCTATAAACTTGCTATTTTATTATATAGCTACATTTTAAGGAGGAACCAATTATGGTATTTGAAAAACTAAAATCAATTCTTAGCGATCAATTTGATGTTGAGGAAGATTCAATCACACTTGAAACTACACTTGCTGATGATCTTGGTGCTGACTCACTTGACGTTGTAGACCTACTTATGTCTATAGAAGATGAGTTTGAAGTTGAAATCCCTGATACAGAAGTTGAAGGAATTAAAACTGTTGGCGCTATCGTTTCATACATTGAAGATCACCAATAAGATTTTGATAATCTCCGCCTCTTTAATTAGAGGCGGTTTTTTATGCAAAAAAGCTTGCATTTACCGCAGTTTAAGTATATAATATTCACATTATTTACGAAGGGATTTGAAAATTATGGCAAACCAAAAAAAGATGGTTGACGATATTACTTCTATGGAAGTTGATTTTGCACAGTGGTACACCGACGTTGTGAAAAAAGCTCAACTTATGGACTATTCTGGAGTTAAGGGCTCTATGATACTACAACCTTACGGCTATGCAATTTGGGAAAACATCCAAAAAGATTTGGATAAGAGATTTAAAAAGACAGGGCACGAAAATGTTTATATGCCTATGCTTATACCAGAAAGCCTACTACAAAAAGAAAAAGACCACGTAGAGGGTTTTGCTCCTGAGGTTGCTTGGGTAACCCACGGTGGAGACGAAAAACTTTCTGAAAGACTTTGCATAAGACCTACAAGTGAGGTTTTATTTTGTGACCACTACCAAAGAATAATCCAGTCTTATAGAGACCTACCAAAGCTTTATAATCAGTGGTGTTCTGTTATGCGCTGGGAAAAAACCACAAGACCTTTCCTGCGCTCTTCTGAGTTTTTATGGCAAGAGGGTCACACAATGCACGAGACACAGGCTGAGGCTGAAGAGGAAACACTAAAAATCCTTGATATTTACAGAGATTTTTATGCCGAAACTCTAGCTATCCCTGCTGTTACTGGTAAAAAGACAGAAAAAGAGAAATTTGCAGGTGCTGTTGCTACCTATACTATAGAGCCTATGATGCACAACGGCGTTGCTCTTCAAGGTGGTACGACTCACTACTTTGGTGACGGTTTCTCAAAAAGCTTTAATATAACATTTACAGGCAGAGACAATAAACAACAATATCCTCACCAAACTTCTTGGGGCGTATCAACAAGAATGATAGGTGCTGTTATAATGGTTCACGGTGATGACAACGGCCTTGTAATGCCTCCAAGACTTGCTCCTATACAAGTAGTTATACTTCCTATAGCACAGCATAAAGAGGGCGTTTTAGATAACTGCAAGGCTTTATACGAGCGTTTAGAAGAAAAATTCAGAATGAAACTTGACGCTTCTGACAACTCACCCGGTTGGAAATTTAGCCAATACGAGATGATAGGTGTGCCACTAAGACTAGAAATGGGTCCTAAGGACATCGAAAAAGGCCAATGCGTGCTTGTAAGACGTGACACAAGAGAGAAACATTTTGTAAGTCTAGATAACATTGAAGAAGAAATCCAAAACTTACTCGATAAAATTCATGATGCTATGTATGAAAGGGCGCTTAATAATCTAAGCGAAAAAACTTTTGTCGCTACAAACTATGATGATTTTATTGAAACCTCTAACACAAAACCAGGCTTTATTAAAGCTATGTGGTGTGGCGACAGCGCTTGTGAAGAAAAGCTAAAAGACGAAACAGGTGGAGTAAAATCAAGATGTATTCCTTTTGAGGAAGAAAACCTAGCCGACACTTGTGTATGCTGTGGAAAAGAAGCAAAACATATGGTGTATTGGGGTAAACAATACTAAGTAATTAATAATTACTAATTAATAGTTAATAGTTGTGGTGGAAATCCTTCGGATTTTTAATCATATAAAATGGAGCCGACCGGCTCCATTTTCACATTCATTTTGAATTTTACGTTCTCAACTCTAAATTAATTGAAAATTTGTATAGAAACATACAATTTATATATAATCTTTTACTATAAATTGCAATTTAACAATTTATTATTAATTTTTTACTAAAAAAGTCTTTACAAGTCTTATTCTTTGTTATAAAATGACATCATAGACTTGCGGACTGACATCATTATGAGGTGTGAAAATTTTTTCCGCATAAATTAAAGGAGGACAACCCCAATGGCAAACGTAAGAGTTGGATTTATCGGATGCGGTGGCATCGCTAACGGTAAACATTTCCCAGGCATGGCAGTACAAGAAGGAATAGACATGGTAGCATTCTGCGACCTAGTTTTAGAAAGAGCTGAAAAAGCAGCTAAAGAATATGGTACAGAAGATGCAAAAGTTTATGAGGATTATAAAGAGCTACTAGCTGATCCTACAATCGATGCAGTTCATGTTTTAACACCAAACGTAGCTCACAGCGAAATCACTGTTGCTGCTCTAGAAGCTGGCAAACACGTTCTTTGTGAAAAACCAATGGCTGCAACTGTTGAAGATGCAGAGAGAATGGTTGCTGCAAGAGATAAAACAGGTAAAATGCTAACTATCGGTTACCAATACCGTCACTTCCCAGTAAACAAAGTTGCTAAAAAAGTTATGGAAGAAGGCTGGGTAGGCGATGCATACTATGCAGAAGCTACTTATCTTCGTCGTCGTGGTGTTCCAACATGGGGCGTATTCACAGACAAATCAAAACAAGGTGGCGGACCGCTAATCGATATCGGTACTCACGCTCTTGATCTAACACTTTGGCTAATGGACAACTACGAAGTTGACTATGTTGTAGGTACATCTTTTGAAAAACTAGGTACTCTACTAAATCCAAACGAGCAAGGTCAAACAGGACCTATGGGACAACAAGTAAGCTGGGATAACAAAACTTATGAAGTTGAAGATTCAGCTGTTGGCCAAATCAAAATGAAAAACGGCGCAGTTATTAACCTACGTGCATCATGGGCTATCAATGCTCCTGACAACATTGCTAATAACGAAGCTTCTGCTATGATCTGCGGAACAAAAGGCGGACTTGATACACTAGAAAATCAAGCTAGACTTGTTCACGTTGTAGGCGAGCAATCATCAACAACTATGGTTGGTAAAAAAATCAGCCCTTATATCCCTGGTTTCACAGCAGGTCCTGCTCCAAAATCAGAGGAAGCTACAATTTGGGCAAATGCTCTTAAAGGCGAAGGCGAAATATTCGTTACAGCTGACCAATCTCTAGTAGTTACAAAAATTCTTGACGCTATCTACAAATCATCAGAGTCAGGCAAACCTGTATACTTCTAATTGAAAGGTATTTGGTGTTTAAATGAATAACTTTGGTGTTCAATTATTTTCCTATACATCTGATTGCGAGCTTAATTTACTTGAAAGAGTAAAAGTAAGTGGCGAACTTGGCTTTAATTTAGTAGAGCTTGCAGGTGGTTATGATGACCTTCCTGTAGAAGACTTTAAAAAAGCTTTAGACGACGCAGGTGTAAAAGCTCTTTCTGCTCATGTTGGTTTAGACCAACTTGACAAACAACTCCCCTATCTTGCAAAGCTTGGCGTAAAGTACATGATAGTACCTATGGCTAAATTCAACTGCAAGGCAGAGGCTTTGGAGCTTGCAAATGATCTTAACACTTTTGGTAAAAAAGCTGCGGCTTTCGGAATAAAAACAGGTTACCACAACCACACAGAAGAATTCTATGTGGACGAGGGTAAATATCTTATGGACTGGTTAATTGAAAACACAGACCCTGAGACTGTTGTTATTGAGCTTGACTGTGGTTGGGTAAGTGCAGCGGGACTTGATCCTGTTGAGTACATCAACAAACACAAAGGCAGAATTGCTGCAATTCACATCAAAGAAAATGGTGCTGTTACAGGCGTTGACGGTAAACCGCAGTCACGTCATGACGACAAACCAAAATACAATATAACAAAAGACGAAAACGGAAACCCTGTTTTCCCTCCAGAGCTTATAGCTATGTGGGAAGAGCATCAAAGACTAAATGTGGCGCAAGGCACAGGTATAGTCGACTGGAAAGCTGTAAAAGCTGCCGCAGATGCACAATGGGACGGCGACGTTATTTATGTTGTTGAGCGTGAAGGAAGCTATAATGAACCAAAAGACAGAGTAGCTTGTCTAAAAGACGACGTTAAATGGATTAAAGAAAATCTATAAAATAAAAGACATATGGCAGTTTGCCATATGTCTTTTTTAGTTAGGAGAGAAAAGTGGTGGCGAAAACCCTTCGGACTTTTTATTAAAAGTTTTACTAAATTTTTTTCAAAAAATTTGTCGAGAGCCTCGACACGCAAAACGTTTTCCGCAGAAAACGAAATCTTATCCTTAGAAACGCATTTTTGAAAGTGAATTTTGCACAAAGTGCAAAAGAGAAAACTTTTTGCACGAAAAAAAGTTTTTTTCGGTCTACCGTCAAATTTCCAATTGCAAAATTTCTAAAATAGGTTTATAATTAGTGTATTAATTATCGGAGGAATATTTTATGCAAAACTTACCAAACTGCCCTGTCGAAATCACGCTTGCACTTATCGGTGATAAATGGAAGATACTTATTTTACGTGATTTAACCAATGGCACCAAGCGCTTTGGCGAGCTTAAAAAATCACTTGAAGGAATTTCACAAAAAGTCTTAACTTCAAACCTCAGGCAAATGGAAGAAAACGGCCTTGTAAACCGCGAGGTATACCCCGTAGTTCCACCAAAGGTTGAGTACTCTCTAACTTCTTTAGGCAAGAGCCTAGAGCCAATAATAGGCGCACTCGCAACCTGGGGACTTACGTATAAGGCTACAATGCAAACAGATTTATCGTCTGTTTCTTAAAGAAAGGACTACACAAAATGAGCAAACTGAATATTTTATGGACTAATGACAATGTAGACACCGCACATAATATGGTTTTGATGTACTCTCGCAATGCAAAACTCAACAGATGGTGGGATGAAATCGACCTTATTATTTGGGGCGCTACTGCAAAACTTGTTGCAACCGACAAGCAAATTCAAGAAAAAGTAAAACTTTGCATGGAGGCAGGAGTAAATGTACTAGCTTGCGTGTCTTGCGCCATAAATCTTGGTGTTAAAGAAGACTTAGACAACTTAGGCATAGATGTAAAACCCATGGGAATACCACTTACTGAAATTTTAAAAGAAGACGAAAAATTAATTACGATTTAAGAAAGTCACCTCGACACATAAAAATCTTAATACGAGAAATGTCGCAAATGAATTTAATCATTTGCGACATTTTTTATAATTCTAAGCTTTTAAAATAAGCTCTCTCTTTTAATATTAAAACTCCGCAGAGCCTGCTGTTCTTGGGAATGGTATTACGTCTCTTATGTTTGGAATACCTGTCAAATACATAATCATTCTTTCAAAACCTAGGCCAAATCCCGCATGTTTTACGCTTCCGAATTTTCTAAGCTCTAAATACCACCAGTAGTCTTCTTTATCAAGACCCATTTCTGCTATTCTGTCTAGTAGCACATCAAGTCTTTCTTCACGCTGGCTTCCGCCTACTAGTTCGCCTATGCCCGCCGCAAGCATATCTACCGCAGCAACAGTTTTTCCGTCGTCGTTAAGACGCATATAAAACGCCTTTATGTCTTTTGGATAATCCGTAACAAACACAGGTTTTCTAAAATGTGTTTCAGCAAGATACCTTTCGTGCTCTGTTTGAAGGTCCATGCCCCAGTGCACTTTAAATTCAAAATTATCATCATTTGCCTTTAATATCTCGATAGCATCTGTATATGTCACTTTAGCAAAATCTGAGCTTAATACATGATTTAGTCTTTCTTTTAGCCCTTTGTCTACAAATTGATTACAGAAATCTATGTCTTGTGGGCAAGTTTTTAGTACATGCTCGATTATCGCCTTTACCATTGCCTCTATGACTTCCATATCGTCGTTTAAGTCGGCAAATGCAATCTCTGGCTCTATCATCCAAAACTCAGCCGCATGGCGTCCTGTGTAAGATTTTTCCGCCCTAAAAGTAGGTCCGAAAGTATATGTTTTTCCAAATGCAAGTGCCATACATTCTGCTGCAAGTTGACCAGATACTGTAAGAGAAGTTTCTTTTTGGAAGAAGTCTTTGCTAAAATCAATTTTTCCGTCTTCTGTTTTTGGCATATTTTCAAAGTCCATAGTAGTCACTTTGAACATCTCGCCTGCACCCTCGCAGTCACTGCCTGTAATTATTGGTGTGTGTGAATACACATATCCATTTTCGTTAAAAAACTTGTGTATTGCAAAAGCCGCCGCTGAGCGAATTCTAAATGCCGCGGAAAATAAATTTGTTCTAGGTCTTAAGTGTGCAATCGTTCTTAGATACTCTACGCTGTGTCTTTTCTTTTGAAGAGGATATTCTGGTGTTGACTCACCCTCGACTTTAATTTCTGTAGCTTGAATTTCAAAAGGCTGTTTTGCCTGTGGTGTTAAAAGAAGCGTACCAGAAACACAAAGTGCCGCACCTACGTTTTGCTTTGCAATCTCTGCAAAATTATCGATTTTATCTGCCTCAAACACTACTTGAATACCTTTAAAACAGCTACCGTCGTTTATTTCAATGAACCCTAAAGTTTTAGAATCTCTTATAGTTTTTACCCAACCATTTATTGTGACAAGCTCGTTTTCAAAACTTTGCATATCGTTATAAATCTTAGAAATTTCTACTTTTGACATGGAATAATTCTCCTATTCTTTAATTAAGTATATTATAGTTTATAATACTATATTTCCCCATATTTTGCAAGAATTTATTTTAAGTTAAAAACCTTTTAATTTGCAAAAAAATCCTCCGCAAAAACGGAGGACTTTTTATTGATATATTTAGCTTCTCGCACTTATTTCTTCATCTTCTTCGCTTTTCTTTCTGACAAAGAACATTATTCCTACTTGTAGCAAGGCTACAACTGCAAATACAACGCTCCAAATATCAAATACTATCATAGGCTGTGTAAAATCTTGAGTTACTAGTAATAGTATTATGCTAAATAGAGCAAGCACAAATAGCACTATGCTTGTCATTATTCGTTTCTTGTTCTTTTGCTCGTTTTCTCTTTCACTATAACTGTCATTATCGTTCTTTCTTGGTCTTGCTATTAGGTAGACAAGGGCCAATAGGACTGCTACAACTGTCATTATAAGGTCAAACAAGCTCCATGAACCGCCTACTATTTTGGCACTTAGCGGTACTCCGTCATCTGCTATGACAACACTTTCTATAACGCCGTCGTCATAAACTACTTCTATTTTGTTCTCGCCGTCATCAAGAGGCACAGTTTCGGGTGAAATTGTGACAACACCTTCGTCTAGTTCAAACTGTGTATCATCTAAAGTTTCGTCATTGACTATAACTTCATTTGGTACTTCGTCTGGTCTATTGGTGTCTATGCTTATGTCTCCATCAGGTGTGATTTCAATATCTGCATCTGTAATAGGTGGCAGTGTATCTGTTGGGTCACCGCCTGTTCCACCTTCTTCGTCTTCTTCCTCTTCTTCAGGTACTACTTCCTCTGTTTGCAAAACGTCAAGCGTTCCGTCGACATATTCAAATACATAGTTTGTCGTGTTTGCTACTGCTTCGCTATCGAAAGTTACAGGATTGTCGTCTCCTACTTCTGTACCGTCAACTTTCGCACTCGCTGTCGCATCACTCGTGACTATACTTTCTTTTGTGTCACTGCCTTTCCAGTTATCCGAATAGAAAACCTCAAAACTTGGAACCTCGTCCCCTACGTTCATTTGTTTATTTTCTGTACTTACTATAATAGTTACAGGAGTTATTGTTACTGTAACAGTGGTTGTAAAGCTGTCTAAGGTATCGTCATCTGGTGTGAAAATAACTTCCCTCTCGCCCGAATCGTCAACGTCCCTTGGAGGATCTACAAACTCCCACGTGCCAGGCACTGTGTTTCCATCACTGTCGGTAACTGTACCTGTAATTTGGCCATCTTCTAAATCTTCACTGTCATACTCTGTTACTATATCCTCAACCGTAAAATCTTCTATAGTTGGGTCGGGTATTGGTGTCGGTGTCGGCGTCGGCGGAGTCGGTACTGAATTTATTGTAATGTTTGTAATCAAATAGACAAACTCATAGTTATCTGGATTAATTTTCACACCCAAAGTACTATTTCCTGTTCCAAAAACTACCTCTGTACTATTTGTAACGCTGTAAATTCCTACACTATTGCTGTTTGGAAGCCTTGTTCCGTCGGCGTTTTGTGGCGAATAGTTAGGGTCGTTTGCAACAACTGTCGCCTTAGGCTCGGTCATTAACCAAGTTGGATCAGTGGGCCATACGGGCTCGCCTGCATAAGCTACTCGCTTATATGTTACCGAATAAGTCGGGAACGCGTCGCCTGCATCTATTACTGCATTTGATGGACTTGGTGTGACCTCAAATTTAAGAGGTGTTACCGTCACATTAATATCAGTTTTAAGCTCACCTACTATTAAATAATCTTCGGTTTTTTGTGGTGTAAAGATTACCGTGTGAACCTTGCTTATTACATTGCCACTTGCATCTCTTATAGTGTCCCTCGGATTGGTTTCGTAGCTAAACACGCCTACGACCGTATTGCCTGTGCTGTCTTTTACCGTTCCCACAATAGTTCCGTCTTCAATATCTGCACCGTCATAAGGGATAATCAAGTCCTGTGCAGAGATATTTGCAGAAGTAATCATAGGCTTTGGAGGCGCAGGCAGCGGATTTATATCCAAAGTGCCATTTACATATTTAAAATTGTAATTAGTACTATCGGTAATAACATTTGATTTAAACTCTACCACATTTCCTGTGGAAGCAACAGCCGTGCTAAGACTTGAATTTTCAAGACCCGCCGTGGCATCGGTTTTTACAACACTTTCTTTTGTGTCGCTTCCCTTCCAATCGTCTGAATAGCTAACTCCAAAGCTAGGTATGCTGTCACCAACATTTATATCCTTGCTGTCGGCAGTCACTGTTATTTCGATTGGGGTTATTGTGACATTAATAAATACGTTCAGCACTCCACTCACTCCTATGCCTTGATATTTATCAGGGTAAGTAGGAGTAAAGCTAACGCTTACAAATTGGTAGGCTATAACTCCTTCATCAGAACCTCTATTAACATTTATCAGGTTGCTATACACTGTGCCTGTTCTATCAAATTTCCATGTACCTTCAACTGTATCTCCATTACTGTCGGTAACAGTACCGGTAACGTAACGGTCGTCTACTAAAGCCCCATCATAAGGCACTGTAATATCATTTGCAATGACATTTTCCTGTGGTATTGTCGGTTTTGTTGGAGGTGTAGTACCAGCACTACAAGTATCGGTTGCATCAGGATAGTAAATTTTCACATAAGCTTGACCGCTTACTCCTGTTGAAGTGATATCAGTTCCATTTTCTTTTTCAATTTTCGCACCAGTTGCAGTTGCATTTACAGAACCTGTAATCGCTGTCGTGACACCTTCTGCAATTATCGTTCCGTTTGACACTGATGTTACTGAACCAAAAATACCATTGGTGGCACCAGTTGCCGTTACAGTACCGCCTGTCATTTGATCAATACTGCCATTAATTCCACTTCCACCACTCGCGGTTGCCGTTATTGTTCCACACTCCATATGAGCAATTGCAGCGGAAATTCCGTGATGATTTGAATTAGCCGAAGTCGACTTGCCAATGATTTTTGCATTATTTGATATAGTTCCAATGGAACCTGAAACGCCGTGACCGCCTTGGCCAGTTGCATTCAAAGTAATACCCGATATTCCACTTATAGTTCCATGAAATCCATTTGTCGAACCAGTCGCTACCACTGTACCACTGCCATTGAACGTAACAGTCATACCTGTCAAGTCAATACCATTTCCACTACCATTAGTAAAACTATTTGTTCCACTAATCGTAATCGTCAATCCACTTTCGGTAATTTGAAGACCACCACCAGAATACCCAGTAAAGCTGTACTGTGTATCGCTAGTTTTAGTAATACCATAACCATTTGCATTAACATCTGTCACTTGCACGCCACCAATTTTAAATGGATAGTTTACTGGTGCCGGTGGGTCCGACGCTGGCATTGGTGGTGCCATAGCAAAAGTCATCACAGGAAGTTCAACTGCTTTACCTTCTGCTTCTCCTATATTAGGTAAAGTTTCCTCGCTCGGTGGAGTTTCTTCACTCGGTGGAGTTTCCTCACTTGGTGGAGTTTCCTCGCTTGGTGGAGTTTCCTCACTTGGTGGAGTTTCCTCGCTTGGCGGAGTTTCCTCGCTTGGCGGAGTTTCTTCACTCGGTGGAGTTTCTTCACTCGGTGGAGTTTCCTCACTCGGCGGAGTTTCCTCGCTCGGCGGAGTTTCTTCACTTGGCGGAGTTTCCTCGCTTGGTGGAGTTTCCTCGCTTGGTGGAGTTTCCTCGCTCGGCGGAGTTTCTTCACTCGGTGGAGTTTCCTCGCTCGGCGGAGTTTCTTCACTTAAAATAATAATGTCTTCTGTAGTGTTTTGTGTTGTTGCAAACACAGGTTGCATCGCAAAACTTACAGCTAGCAACAAAACTAACATGATAGCGCCAAATTTTTTCGCTATATTCTTTCTCTTACTTAACATATTTCTCACTTCCAATAATATTTAGTATAAAGCTACCGCCTCGCTTTATACATAAATTCTATCATTTCGTTATTATTTTGTCAATTTTTTCAATTCTTTTAAAGAAACGAGAAGTATTTTCTACTTTTCAAACAATTCCACGCTAATTATTCCTATTTTATTTATTTTAAAATATATTTAAACGAAAAGTACATACATTTATTATACCTAAATTTTGACAAAAAAATGTGGCTGTCAAACTATATCGACAACCACATTTTATTCTTATTTAAACGATAAAATAGTCCTCACTGCATTTTCTTCTTCGACAAATGATATCTCTACCTTGTCGCCGACGCCTATTTTTACTATAGTCTCGTCTTGAGATACCAGCATTTTATATATAACATCTTTATCATCGATTAGATATACCCATGAGTTACCGTCAATACTTAAATATTTTACGTCTTTAACTAAGACTTCAACAGCGTTCTCATCTTCGATCACCATGCTTGGATCGCCAAGTCCTGCCTCGGCAAGCGCCGAACGATATTTTGTAATCGCTTCTCTTTGTGTTGTAGCCGTAACAACTATGTTATATCGCTCAACATGTATAAAGGCATATTGCTTTACAAGACCGCCTTTATCTTTTAAAACCATGATATATGTTGGTTGATTGTCTATGTTTATTACCGACGGGAATGACGCTGTATATCCCAAGTTTTGCACTTCACCCTCGGCAGAGCTCATTACAGAGTACTCTTCCGCACCTGGGATTGCATAGTATCTTATCTCGCCTGTGCGTGAGTTCATCAGTACAAATCCAATATTTGACTGGTCGCTTACAAGCGAAGTAACACCCGTAAACACCCATACGTCATCATCAAACATTTTATAACCAAAGTCGGCACTCACCTTTTTACAATCAACATTTGCAAATATACTGTTAAAGAATCCACCGCTTAAAAGTCCGTACCAGTCATAGCGCTCGGTAAGTAGTGCACCGTCAAACACTATATCGACCCACTCGGGTATGTCTTCTCGCTCATAATACTGAGTCTCGCCTGTCGATGCATCTAAAATTACTGCGCCTTTTACATCTTTACCGCCAAACAAACCAATCGTATTCTCTATGACGGTGGCAACGTAATAAGCTTTACCGTCCTCGCCTATTTCAAAGGAAATATTGTCAAACATCGCCCATCTATAATCAAATCTAAGCTTCCTCATAAGGTCGTTGCTAAAATACGCTGACTCAGTATAATAAATTGGATTTTCAAGTTCAACAAAGTCGCCTGTGTTTTCTACTGGATCTACCGAGATATAACCAGGTATTCCACTGTCTTTGTTTGCAAACCATTTAAAAAGTCCATCATACTCTAAAGGCGTAACTTTCTTTGGCACTCCGTTTAGATTAATTTGTGTATAGTAGTTGTTAATTTCAAACTGGCTTACAAGGTCACTTAAGGAACCCAGCGCCCTTGAACCTATGATTTGTGCGCTTTCGGTGTCCATAAGCGCAATGTTCTCTATGCTTTCACTAGGTGCAAAATCTTCTGTAAAGTCTCTTTCTTCTATCGTGTCCCCAGCAAGAGCTGCATAGGTTTTTGCATGAAAAATTGTCGATGAGTAAAGATAAATCACTATACCCACAACCGTAATTCCCACAGCCGCATATATTAGATATTTAATAAATTTTGGCGAGTCTCCACTCTTTTTTATTGATATATTTCCGTTTATTGATTGTCCTTCGCCCGCTTCTAGTTTCAAGTCGCTGGTAAGCATTAGGTCTATCACTATGAATATCGCTATAAACACAACAGCTACTGTCCATGTGGTTGTCGACTGAATATTATACGGAAACAGCATAACATAGTCGGCTACAAAAAAAATAACCAAAGTGACTAAAGCGGCAATTAAATGTCCCTTTACCTTGCCTTTCTTTTTCCCTACCTTTTTCTTTTCTTTGTCTAAAATTATAACATTCTGTGCCTTTTCTGTCTTTTTATTTTCTTCCACTTCATTCTCCCCTTACTTAAATTCAAATACTTCCTTGCCCATGCCACATATCGGACATACATAGTCCTCAGGTAGTTCATCAAACGGAATTTCTCCGTCATATACATATGAACATACCGAGCAAATATGCTTATCTGCTGGTTTTTTAGGCAAAACTTCTTCAAACACCTCTTTGCCCATTCCACATATTGGACATACATAGTCATCCGGTAGTTCATCATACGGAGTTTCCCCGTCATATACATATGAACATACAGAACAAATATGCTTAACTTTTGTCATATCCACATCTTCTAAATATTTATCAGGTATATAGGTCGGTGCATTTTTAGGTGCCTTGCCCTTTACTACCTCATGATAATATTTATAGGTCATTGGAACTCCGTCGTATAATACATCACAACTTAAAACTTCGCCTAGAAAAACAGTGTGTGTTACAGTTTCGCATTTGTTAATAACTTTACAGATAAAATAACCTGTAGACTGCTTAATAACGGGCATACCATCTACTATTTCGTACTCTATATTTGCAAATTTATCTAAATCTTTTCCACAGGTAAAACCCAAAGTACCTATTGCTTTTGGGTCTATGTCTTCAGGTAAAATCGAAAGTGCAAACATACCGTTTTTCTCTATACATGAATGTGTAAAGTTGTCGTGATTTACACTCACTGCTATACTTCCAGGCTCAACTGTAACCTGCATTGCGCTGTTTGCAATACAGCCAGTAGGCTTGTCTCCATTTAAAGTAGTAAGTGCATATACACCATAACTTAAATTCATATAAGCTTTCATATTAATATTCATAACTCAACCCTCCAAATTGTAATTAATGTTTATATATAGAATATCACAAAAGAAAATATATTGCAATATTGACTATATCATAGTTTTGGTTATATAATTATTAAAAATAACAAATGCTTAGAAATTGGGTGAATTTATGAAAATTAGTGCCGTAATCGTTGCAGCAGGCAACTCCTCGCGCATGGGCCAAAACGACTCTAAGCTCTTTATTGAGCTGGACGGAAAAACCGTAATAAGGCGCAGTTTAGAGGTTTTTGACCGCTGTGATTTTATCGATGAAATTATTTTGGTTTGTAGGGACTGTGACATATCCCGCATGAAAAAAGAAGGCGAAAAAATTAATAAACTTAAAGAAATCATAATAGGCGGTAAGGACAGACAAGATTCTGTAATAAACGGTGTTAACGCCTGTTCCGATTGCGATTTTATCGCAATACATGACGGTGCAAGACCGCTCGTAAGCGAATATGAAATCGAAAAAGTTTGTAAAGATGCCAAGCTTTACAAATCCTCCACACTTGCCGTAAAAGTTAAGGACACAATAAAAAAAGCAAACGACAGCGGTTTTGTGACCGAAACACCTAACAGAGATTTTTTATATGCCGTGCAAACTCCGCAGGTTTTTGACAAAAAGCTGTATCTAGGTGCAGTAGAACTTGCAACTGCACAGTCAAAAAGCTTTACAGACGATTGCCAGTTAATGGAAAATTTTGGACAAGAAGTATTTTTAAGTGAAGGATTTTACACAAATATTAAAATAACCACACCCGAAGATGTGGCTGTGGCTATAAGTTTTTTAAAATTAAGAGAGGACAACTGATATGAATTTTAGAATAGGTCATGGATACGACGTGCATAAGCTTGTCACGGGTCGCAAACTTATACTTGGTGGAGTCGAGATATCACACAATTTAGGTTTACTTGGTCACTCTGATGCCGATGTACTTCTTCATGCTATTACCGATGCACTACTAGGCGCCTGTGCCTTGGGTGACATAGGAACAATCTTTCCCGATACCGATATGAGGTTTAAGGATGCCGATAGCCTACTATTACTAAAAGAAGTTGTAGGCTTGCTTAAAGAAAAGGGCTGTAAAGTAGGAAACATTGACGCAACTGTTATAGCGCAAAAACCAAAGCTCAAACCCTTTATCCCTCAAATGATTACTAACATAGCAAAGGTATGCGACATTGATATAGACTGCGTGAATGTAAAAGCGACAACAGAAGAAACGCTCGGCTTTACAGGCACTGAACAAGGCATGAGCGCCCACGCTGTTTGCTTGATTTATAAATAACACAAACCTGTATGATACATATCAAAATTCCAACTAAAAAGGGTCTGTGACGTAATAAAATAATTTTCGTCAAATTGACAGACAAATGTAGG
>CAYJIA010000024.1:0-33742 GCA_964370115.1 uncultured Eubacteriales bacterium | reverse complement strand
GATCGCCCCTACATTTGTCTGTCAATTTGACGAAAATTATTTTATTACGTCACAGACCCTTTATCTATAAAGCTGCCTTTTAATATTTCCAATTCTTTTTTCAGCTGATTGTAATGCGTTTTTAAGCTCATGTGGTTGTACTTTTTTCCTGCATAGTACTCCTGTTTTACTTCGTACATCGCCTTGTCTGCGTCGATTAATTGTTTGTCGATATTTATATTACTATCGTTCCAAGCCGAGCCTATTGAGATATTTATGTATATGAGCTCTTCTATGCCCTTGTTAAGCGCTGTCATCATTTCGTTAAATTCTTCTTCGCTCTTGTTTTCCACAAAGCTTACAAACTCGTCTCCGCCAATTCTAAACACTGGAGATTTTATACAGTCGGATAAAAACTTTGCCGACCACTTGATGAGTATATCGCCATATTCATGTCCTAAATTGTCATTTGTTTCCTTAAGCCCGTTTACATCGCAGAAGAAAATTCCCAAACTGTCTGGTGCGTTTTCCTTTATCCTTTGTATCTCAGATTCAAAGAAATTACGATTTTTAAGGCCTGTAAGGGTATCAGAAAAACTTAAATCCTCAAGCTCATCAATAAACATTTGTTTTTCCATAAAGCTGACTATAAACGCAGACAAAGTCTTTGTAAGGCCTACATCGTTTAGGTTTTGTTTAGGATTCCCCACGGAAATAGACGCAAACTTAACGCCGTTTCGCCTTAAAGGCGCAATTATTACACCGTCTAACTTGCTTTTTGTGAGTAGCTCATACTCTTTTCCGTTCACGTCTAGGTTTCGAGTAGATTTGTCCAAAAAGACATAATCATCATTTACAGAAAATTCATACCACGCGTTCATCACAGAAACTGGCATGTTTCTAAATTTTTCGTCGAACAAATTTTTAGGATATTGATATGTAATGCTTGCCTTTTCGTTTTCGTGCTCGACAATGCACGCATAATCTCCGCCAAAATAGGAACATACGGTTTTTAGCAGTTTTTCAATAGAAGTTTCAGTGTCACTTCCGTCGAGGAGTATTTTTGCGCAGGCACCTATCGCCTTGTCGCTTGACTGGCTTGCCTGAAGCTCTTTAATTGAGTTTACTTCTTTTGTCACCTCATAGCATATTTCCATTCTCACCTTGCCAAACTCTTCGTGTGGGATTAAAGTATCGCGCACGGCAAGATGGGCGTCTAAAAGAGGGTTATAGGCATACCATTTGTCGTATTCGCCAAGCTTCAGCCTTGAATTATTACAAAAAACACAGGGCGTATCTTTGCCGTGTATTACTTCATGACATTTTTTGCCTTTATAATCATCTTCTGTAATTCCAAGACATTCTAAAAGATAGTCCGACACGTCTAACATATCGTAGTTGTCTATCCTTGATATATATCCCATAAGAGGGGTAGTATCGCATAAATTATTATAATACTTGTTCATTTTTATCTCCGCTTTAATTTAATTAGCTTTTATTAGCAACATATTTATACTACGAAAATTTTTTTTTACTAGGGTTAACAAAAAACGCGACAAAACAAATTCTTAGTTTGTTTTGCCGCGTTAATTTAATTAATTATTAGCAGGTGGGGTAGGTTCGTTTTGCACAGTATTTTGCTGTGGTGGAGCGGGTTGTTGTGCTGGTGTGGCTGGAGCAACTTGTTGAACTTGAGCCTCTTGAGCTTCTTCGGCCTCGATTTCTTCAATTTTTTCACGTCTTACCCTGTCGTCGATGACTCCTTGCAAAATGATGCTTCTCATTTTTCCTCTAACTACAATAAAGCTTATAGCGAGGAAGATAAAGCCTATCGCCCAAAGTGCACCTGAGATTAAAACAAAAGTTTTGAGGTTTTGTGTGACAGCTGCGTTTGTTGGAGCTGTCAGTGCCGAGAAAATTCTGACACCTTGGTAAATTGCTAACACAAATTGTAGTACAATGCAAGTCTCAGACACTCTGCCCATAACAACGCCTGTGTACATAGTTTTCTTTGCAGAGTTTATTGACCTTCTTGTTGAGCTGTAGAACGTACTTATTATAAAGATAACAGCTACAACGCCTAGTAGTATAAGACAAGAGCTTACAACTGCGTCCATGTTTCCCGCAACAGCAAATGTAGCAATATCGCCAAATGCAAGGCCTGCAAGACCGCAAGCATACAGTAGATATACACCGCAAGCGATTAGGATGCCCACTTTAGAAAGTGACATAGCCCAAGTAGCGATCATTTTTTTAGAGGTCATAGAGCAGATAAACTGTGAAATTATTCCAATTACCAAAATAAGATTTGCCACAAGTAAGGCATAGCTTCCGTACATAGAAACTGGATTTACTATATCGGTATAGTTTGAAAGGTTTATTAGTTCATCTAGTCTAAACACACCTGCAGTATAGAAAGAGAAAAATTCTATAGAGCTTGTAAGAGTTATAAGCGCATCCACTGCAAGTGCGAAAATCAGGAAAACACCCGATATAAGTAGCCACGGACTACCCGTTGCTTTTTTCATTGCTAAAATTGTTTTATTCATTTTTTTACTCCGATTATTTTATTTTTTTTAGGCTTATAAGTGCAATGCCAAAGCAAGCGCTTACAGCGGCTGAAACTATGTTTATTATAAGTGCAAACCAATCTATGCTAGCCGATGCACCAAATGCCGCAAGTGTTGCATTTACAGGGTTAAAGAACATTAGTAATATTGAAACAATGCTCATTAAAGCAGATATGAACAGCATAATAACTAGTAGCATTGAGACTTTGTTTATTCCTACACTGCCTGTTACGACTATTGTAGAAATGGTGCCCATTGATTTTATGTAGCCTATCAAGGTGAAGATTAAAAGTACACCTAATCCGATAAAAACAAGACCTAATATGATAGCAAAGGTAGTAAATGTTCCGCCGTCTAAGTCATACATAACACCGCTAAGGCCACCAAGACCGCCGAATAGGTTTAATAAATCACCAAGCATAGAGCTTGCAACCAAAAATACTATTCCAAGTATTATAAGTGCTGCTGAAGCAATGCAAAGCCAGATGATACCGCCGACTTTTGCTAGAGTCAGTCCGCCGTTATTAAGAGGAGCGCCTGTTTTGTTCATGCAGGAAAGCATAAATAAAAGGAAACCTATTGTCACAAGAATTTGAGGAGTAAGTCCTATAATTCCACCTAAAACACTCATTGCATCAATACTGCTAGAGCCAAGATAGGCATCAAGCGGTGACGAAGGTGCAAACATTGGCTTAAAGATATTTATAATTGCCAAAAGAGTTAGCAGGCAAAGGCTAAATACAGAAACCATAGTAATTGGTGAAGCGCCTACCGCTCTTAATTCATTGATATTATCGGTAGAAGGTGGTGCCTTTGGTGCAAAATTATTATTCATAGGCGGTGCGCCGTATCCTTGAGGTGCATTATTATACATTGGTGGAGGAGGAGCGCTGTTGTATCCACCTTGAGGTGCATTAAAGTTTTGCGGTGGTGGTGGAGCATATCCGCCTTGAGGAGCACCGTTTTGTTGTGGCACATTATATTGAGGCGGTGGTGGTGCAGGAGTATATCCACCTTGAGGAGCACCATAGTTTTGTTGAGGTGCATTATATTGAGGAGGTGGAGGCGGTGTGCCGTTGTATCCACCTTGAGGTGCGTTAAAGTTTTGTGGTGGTGGAGGTGGAGGTGGAATAAATCCGCCTTGAGTTCCTCCGAAATTTTGAGGAAGATTTTCTGATACAGGTTTTTCTGTATTAAAATTTGGTTGTGGAGGAGGTGGAGTGTTAACAAAATTTTGTTCCTGTGTAGGAGCAGTTGGCTCTTCTATAGGAGCAGGCTCTATAACTGGAGCACTTTGAGGCGTTAAAACTTCTGTTTCTCCCATGACTTGTGTGTTTTGATTTGAATCGGGGCAATCGCATACTCCGCTATCGCCCAGTTTTTTTCCGCAGTGTTGACAAAACATATTCATTCTCCTTTTTTATGTAAGATTTAGTGATATACCGCCACTATGTCATAATTTTTATCTAATATAACTATATCTGCTTTTTTAGAAATAGTCAAGCTTCCAATTTCAAAATCTTTGCCGATTATTTTTGCGGGCGTTAGGGTCATTGCTTTTATCGCCTCGCCAAATGGAATTCCCCAGCTGATAAGATTTTTTAGCTCTTCGTGAAGATTGGTGGCAGATCCAGCTATGGTGCCGTCAGGAAGTACGGCTTTGCCATTTTTTACTGTTACTTCTTGACCGCCTAAATCACCTGTTTGTCCGTCTTCTTCGCCACAAAGTCTCATGGCGTCACTCACAACGGCAATTCGGCCTTTTAAGAGTTTAAACGCAGTCCTTACCGCCGATTTATGTATGTGCTTGCCGTCACAAACTATTTCTGCAGTGACATCCTTGCAGTCAAAAATTGCGCCGACTGTTCCGGGTTCTCTGTGAGAAAATCCTGTCATAGCGTTAAATAGATGAGTCGCATGGCTTATGCCATATTTAAAAGATTTTGTGGCGGTGTCAAAATCTGCCGTGGTGTGGGCAATTGATACCACCGTGTCTTTTTTTGCCTCTTCTATAAATTCTTTAGCACCTTTAGTCTCGGGCGCCATGTCTACAATCTTAATTAGATTGCCAGATAGCTTTTGCAGTTTTTTATAAATCTCTATGTCTGGCGGGATGATGCTTTCTTCCTTTTGAGCACCTTTTTTCTCTTTTGATATAAAAGGACCCTCTAGGTTTATACCCTGAATTGTCGCTCCACTCTCTTGTTTAAGTTTTGCTTTTTTTATTTCGGATACCGCTTTTTCAATGTCCTCTAAAGGCATTGCCATAGTGGTAGGGCAAAAGCTTGTCACACCTTTTTGCACTAAAAAATCTGCCATTTCAAGCACTTTTTGATAGTCGCCGTCGCTTGCATCTGCCATTACACAACCGTGTATATGTATATCAACAAAACCCGGCACAATCTTGAAGTCCTCGCAGTCTATCACCATGTCGCTTTGTTTATAAGAAAGTTTTTCTCCTATATCAACAATTATTCCGCTTTCTACCCTGATATCGCCTTTTTGTAGCTTGAAGTCGTCGTCAAGATACTCGGCGTTGATAAAAAACATATTTCCACCTCCTGTTAAAAAATAAATGTTTGTATAATAAGTAAGGCGATAACTCCGCAAATGCCCATTACTGCGCTTACAATTATTGAACCTGTTCCAAATGGCACGCTAACCCCAGTAAGGCTAGATGTGATATACACTAAAAAAAGTGCAAACAAACCCATAAGCGCCCATATAAAAAGTCTTTTCATAAAATCCTCACACCTTTACCGTATTGTAGACTAAGAACTAAAGACTAATGGCTAATGACTAATGGTGAAAGACTAATATAGTCTTTAGTCAAAAATAGTCATTCGCCTTTCACCTTTAGTCTTTAGTCTAAAAGATAGTTCTTAGTTTAATTAATATGATAAAGGAAGTATAAATTATGTCAGCTTGCCGGCAGGAATAAAATCTATTCTTCCGCTTGCTACATCGGCACTTGCTACTATTATTTCAAGTTTTGTGCCAAGGCGCAGGTCTTTGCCAGTTAAAATACATTTATATGCAATGTCTGAAATTTGTTTAAACGTGTTTTCTTTAAAACTCTCTAAAGGAACAAAGCCCTCTACATTGTTTAAAAGTCTTACAAACACACCTGTTTTTACAACACCGCTTACCATTCCGACAAAGTGTTTGCCTATGTGGTTTCGCATATATTCTGCCATGTAACAGTCGTTTGCATCTCTCTCGGCGGTTTGTGCTTTTACTTCATTAGCAGAACTTGAAACACCCGCTTTTTTGACAAACTCTTCAAATTTCTTTGTCTTTTCTCCATTTATAGAGGCAGTTAAAATTCTGTGAATTACCGTGTCGGGATAACGCCTTATCGGAGATGTAAAGTGGCTGTAGTCTGAAAGAGCCAAGCCAAAATGACCCAAAGGCTCGTGAGAATACTTCGCCTTTTCCATCGCCCTTAAAAGAGCTTTAGAAACCACGGCTCCCCCCTCGCTCTCTTTTGCCCTTTCGGCAATTTTTGCAAAGTCAAGCGGAGTTGCCTCGCCCTTGAATAAATCGTCAACGGGAACTCCTAAAAGCTCTAACATTCGACCTAGGTCTGAGAGTTTTTTAGGATCTGGTTTGCCATGCACCCTGTATAAAAACGGCAACTCTGTTTTCATAGCAGTTCTTGCAGCCACAATGTTTGCGCTTATCATAAACTGCTCTATGAGCTCCTCTGCCTCGCCTTGTACACGGGGTATGATGTTTATACAAACTCCGTTTTCGTCAAGTATAAATTTACTCTCGCCACTGTCTATTTCCATAGTGCCACGATTTTTTGCGTTTTTCTTTAATATGTCGGCAAGTTTTTTTGAAACCTCAAGCTCGTCTTTTACTGGCTTGTATTTTTTTATGATATCCTTGTCGGCACTGCCGTCAAATATTTGGTTTATCTCGCTGTAAACTCCACGCACTTTTGAGTGGATTACAGTCTTTTTAAATTTATAGTCTACTATTTCGCCGTGCTCGTCCATTGAGATTATTGCACTTAGACATAGTTTGTCTTCGCCGCTGTTTAAAGAGCAAACTCCGTTTGACAAAATTTCTGGATACATGGGTATTACCCTGTCGGCAAAATAAACAGAGGTTCCACGCTCCATTGCCTCTATATCAAGGGCGGATTTTGACTTTACATAGTGCGAAACGTCTGCTATATGAACAGAAAGCTCATAGCCGAAATCGGTCTTCTTAATGCCTATTGCATCGTCTAAGTCCTTTGCATCTGCACCGTCTATAGTGAAAATGTTTTCACTTCTTAGGTCAAGCCTTTGCGAAATTTCGTCATGGTCTATCGGGAAAAGCGATACATCTTTTGCGTTTTGTAAAACGTCTTTAGGAAATTTTGTGCGTATTCCCTGCGCCTCAATTACGGCATCGGCACAAACCTTTGCAATGTCAGAACTGCCGAAAATCTCCAAGACCTGCGCCTTTACCCACTCTCCCTGCCTGTCCTGCATAAGCTTTATTAGAACCTTGTCTTTTTCCTTTGCACCGTTTAAATCCTCGGGATAAACTTTTAAATTATATCTAATTGCTATGTCTGGTGCTGCATCAAGACCTTTAAAACCTTTTACCATTGTGGCGGTTGTTATCTCCTTACCGCGTGAGTTTATGCCCGTGATTTTTCCGAAATATCCTTTTTCGTCCTTTTTTACATCGCTTAAAAAAACTTCGTCGCCAACAAGCGCAGATTTTAAAAATCTACCTGGAACAAAAATATCCTCGTCGCCCTCTTCGGGTCTTACAAAGGCAAAACCTTGGGATAAGGACACGACCACGCCTTTTATGGTTTTGTCTTTTGGTATTAATTTCACCTTGTGCTTTGAACTAAGATTTATTACACCTTTTTTAGAAAGTGTGCGAAGCGCTAAGTAAAACTCGTCCTTGTCTTTAAGTCCCGTAAGCCTTAAAAGCTCTCGTGATGAAAACTCTCTAGTATCCTCGTTTTTAAGAGTTTTTAAAACTCTGCTTTCTGCGAAATTTTTATCGTCTTTTTTAGATTTGCCTTTTTTCTTTATTGGTAAATATTTGTTTTTCTTTTTGCTCATTTCGACACCCCTTTCAGTCGGTCGCATTGGCATGTGTTTATAGTCCTAGAATTATCTCTTTGTAGTGATTTCCGCGCACTTCAAAATCTCTGTACATATCAAACGCAGTACAAGACGGACAAAGAGAAACGATATCGCCGTTTTTTGCCATTTTTCTTGCGGTGGAAACAGCACTTTGCATATCGTTTACCGTAACAATTAAGGGTTCGCCCTCTTTGTATGCCACGGCGTTTAGGACACTTTGTCTTATTTTTTCTGCAGCAGGTGCCTTGAAACCCTCTATGGTGCTTTCCGGTTTAACTAGGATTAAAACTCCTACTTTTTCACAAATTTTCTCTGCAAGCTCGTTGAACGCAACGCCCTTGTCGGCGCCTCCTGCTATCATTATGATTTTTTTGTCATAAAGCGATAAAGTTCCCGATATTGCCCTTGATGGACTTGATGCGATAGAGTCGTTATAGTACTTAACTCCCTCGAACTCACGAACAAATTCTGCACGGTGAGCAACTCCATTAAAGCTTTTTGCGACAGTTTTAATGCTAGCAGGCGAAACATCGCCCCAAACGGCTAAAATCGCAGCCATGAAATTTTCTACATTGTGCTCACCTTGAAGCTTTAAGTCGCATCTATCCATGAAAAACTCGCCATTTACAAAAATTTTTGCATCCTTATAGTGTGCACCTCTTTTAACTTCTTCTTTTCTAGAGAAAAACATCAAGTCTCCTCGTATTTCATCTTTAAAGCCTAAAGTTATCTCGTTGTCAAAATTTAACACAGCCTTTGAAAATGCATTTTGGTGTAAAAGCACATGCTTTTTCGCCTCTATATATTCTGTCATGTCCTTGTGCACATCTAAATGATTGGGAGACATATTTGTTACAACACATACGTCGGGGCTTTTTCTCATTGAAATAAGCTGAAAACTTGAAAGCTCTACTATCGCAACGTCGTCCTCTCTTATTTTGTCGATGTTGTTTAAAAGTGGATTTCCGATATTTCCGCCAAGGTGAACGGTTTTTCCATCCTCTTCAAAAAAGCGCGCGACTAGATTTGTCGTAGTGGTCTTGCCGTCGCTTCCGGTAATTCCGTATGTTTTGCAAGGGCAAATATCCAAAAATATTTCAAGCTCGCTTGTCACAACACAGCCGTTTTCACGAGCTGTTACAAGTTGTGGTAAAAACCAAGGAATACCAGGTGTTCTAAAAAGAATATCCTCGTAAACTTCGTCAAGGTAGCTTTCGCCTAGATGAAGCTTCACGCCCTTTTCTAAAAGCTCTGCACCATACTCGCCTGCGTCCTCGCGCCTATCTCTAGCACTTACAATTGCTCCGTGTTTTATAAATAAATCAATAAGTGGCATATTGGTGCGACCTATACCACAAAAACCAACTTTTTTTCCGTTTATATACTTAAAAAAATAATCTTTTGTCAAACTTTTACCCTCCAGAGATATTAATAATATCATTATCGCATATTTTTTAGATATAATCAAGATTTTATGCAATTTATATTGCTCAAAATATTATTAAATGATATACTCAGATTGTCAAAAACTTACAAACAGAGAGTGAGAGCATATGAACATAGTTATTTTAGATGGAAAAACCACAAATCCGGGAGATTTGTCGTGGGAAAAAATAGAAAGTCAGGGCGATGTCGAAATTTTTGACGACACACCTGCAGACAAAGTAGTCGAAAGATGCCAAAATGCTGACGCGATTATAATGAATAGAATAAACCTTAGCGCCGAAGTCATAGAAAAACTTCCAAGGCTGAAATACGTTGGAACTTTATCAACAGGTTTTAACAGCATAGATTTAAATGCGACAAGAGAAAGAGGCATAGAGGTCTCGAATGTCCCTTTTTACTGTGTAAACACCGTGGCGCAGTTTGCTTTTTCACTGATTTTACAGCTTACAAACCGTGTCTCGCAACACAGCGAGCTTGTAAAACAGGGTGAGTGGAATAAAAGCATAGAGCGCTCTCATGGTGATTTAGCCGTGTTTGACTTGCAGGGGAAAAACCTAGGCATAATAGGATACGGTAACATAGGCAAAACTTTGGCGGATATGGCAAGGAGTTTTGGCATGAATATTTTGGTGTACTCAAAAAGTAAAAAGCAGTTTGAAAAAGGCGAAAAGGCCGTGCGCTTAGAAGAATTATTTGAAAAAAGCGACGTGATAAGTGTTAACTGTGCTTTAAACGAGGAGACAAAAGGCATGGTGAACATGGAGTTGATTTCCAAAATGCAAAAGCACGCAGTCATAGTGAACACGGCAAGAGGCGCCATAATTAATGAAGAAGATTTGGCAAAAGCCTTAAATAGTGGCATGATAGCAGGGGCAGGACTCGACGTACTAAGCGAAGAACCGCCTAGCAAAAACCACCCACTGCTAACGGCGAAAAACTGCTTTATAACGCCGCACATAGCTTGGTCATCAAGAGATGCAAGGCAAAGACTAATAGAATGTGTTGCCGAAAATTTAGAGGCATTTATAAACGGAAAACCGCAAAATGTGGTAAATCCTTAGGAGGAAATATGGCTAAAAATAGAACACTGCCAAAAGAGCTTTTTAAAAATAGCATAGTGGATTTAAAGATTGACGCAATAAGCTCTGAGGGAGTTGGAATAGGCAGATTTGACGGCGTAGCGGTCTTTGTGCCAAACACGGCTTTGGGCGATGAAATAAGCTGTAAAATAGTAAAGACTCAAAAAAATCTATGTTATGGCATAGTGGAAAAAATAAAAACACCGTCAGAAATGAGGGTGGAAATAGACTGCCCTTATTTTGTAAAATGCGGAGGTTGTAGCTATCGTCACATAGACTATAAAAGCGAAGCGAAAATAAAAAACAATAAAGTGATAGAAAATGTCCAGCGCATAGGTGAGTATGAAAACATTGAGGCAGAGGAAATTATATGTGCAAAAAACAGGGATAAATACAGGAACAAGGCACAAATACCCATAGGTCTTGACAAAGACGGCAAGCTTATAATGGGATTTTACGCTAGACACAGCCACAGGATAATAGACATGAAGTCCTGCCTTTTGCAAAAAGAGGAAATGGACATAGCGGTGGATATATTTAGGCAGTGGTTTGAAGAATTTGGCGACAGCGTATACAGCGAAACGACGCATAAAGGCGTGTTGAGACACTTGTATTTAAGGTATGCCGAAAAAACCGACGAACTCATGATATGTGTCGTGATAAACGGTAAAACACTGAAAAATGCCGACAAACTCGTGGCAATGTTAAGAGATAATTTGCCATGTCTTGTGAGTGTCATGCTGAATATCAACAAGGAAAAAACAAATGTTGTCTTAGGAAAAGAGTATAGACTGCTTTTTGGCAAGGAGTATGTGAGCGACATATTATGTGGGTTAAAATTTGACATTTCGGCGCCTGCGTTTTATCAAGTGAACAGGACACAGGCGGAAAAGCTTTACGAAAAAGCCATGGAGTATGCAGAACTTACAGGAGGCGAAACGCTGATAGACTTATACTGTGGAACCGGAACAATAGGCCTTTCTATGGCGAAAAAAGTCAAAAAGCTAATCGGTGTCGAAATTATACCGCAGGCAATCGAAAACGCAAAGAAAAACGCGACAAGAAACGAAATAGAAAATGCAGAATTTATATGTGCAGATGCATCGCAGGCAGCGAAGGTCTTGGAAGAAAGAGGCGTAAAGCCCGACGTGGTAATACTAGACCCACCAAGAAAAGGCTGCGACGAAGAGCTAATTCATACTGTGAGTAAAATGCAACCGAAAAAGATAGTCTACATATCCTGCGACAGCGCAACGCTTGCAAGAGACTTGAAAAGATTTAAAGAATTTTCATACACCCTAAAAAAAATAAGCCCCTGCGACCTATTTCCAGGCACGTTCCATGTAGAGGCAGTTTGTTTGGTGGAGAGGGAGGAAAAATGAAGAAAATACTTAATAACAAAATATTTGACGCAGTGGCATCGCTTTTGGTAATGATTTTTATCATTAGCTTTGCGGTGGTGGTTACGCTTAATTTTACGCCGCTTTATGACTTCACAGCAGAGGGCATGGAGGTTGTAGAGGCTTCGGGCGTGGAATTTGATGACATTAAAGAAAATTACCGCATTTTGATAGACTATAATAACCTTTGGGGGCCTGACACCTTAAACATGCCAGACTTCCCAATGTCAGAGACAGGACGTATTCACTTTGAAGAAGTAAAGGCAATTTTTGGGCTTTTCGAGATAATTTTATTTATAAGCGCGCCGATTTGCATAGCCTTGGCTATATACAAATTTAGAACAAGGCAAAAAAGGTTTTTCCTTTTTTCGGGTGTTGCGACCGTGGTCGTGCCGTCGGTTTTGGGTGTTTTAATTGCGCTTAATTGGCAGTGGGTGTTTGTGAAGTTCCATGAAATAGCATTTAACAACGACTACTGGATATTCGATTACAGGACAGATCCCGTTATTTTGATTTTGCCAAACGCATTCTTTATGATATGCGCCATAATGATTTTAGCAGTAGTGGTGCTCTTGAGCTTAGCGCTTATTTTTGTTTATTTAAAGATGAGGAAAAATCCTGAAAAATTTAGGTAAAATGTTTCGCGCTTTCATCGCAACTCTTCACCCTTCACTACAAAAAACTCCGTTAGGGGTTTTTTCCTTTTTGTATAGCGAGGAGTGAATAGTCGTGGTAAAAAGCCTTACTCAATTATTTCGCCTAAAATTTATCACAAAATTTATTTTAAATTCTGTTCAATTTAACTTTTTTGTGATATAATTAGAGCATATTTTATTTTTGGGGGATATTATGGACATACTTATTATTTCGGGAATAGTTTTTGTCGCACTTTTATTGGTACTTTTTATCACTTGGCTTTACATGATGGCACCACGTACAAAAAATAAGCCCTCACTTGAAAACTTAAAAAAATTCGACTATGCCCATAGGGGTTTTCACACTCAGGATAAATCCGTACCGGAAAACTCTCTTGCTGCCTTTAAAGCCGCTGTCGATAATGGCTATGGCATGGAGTTTGACATTCAGCTCACAAAAGACGAGCAAGTCGTAGTCCACCATGACCATAGCATCAAGCGTATGTGCGGTGTGGATATAAATGTTTCTGACTTAAATTATGACGAGCTTTTACAGTATAAACTACTCGAAACAGACGAAAAAACCCCACTGCTTACTGAGCTTTTAGCCGTAGTAGACGGCAAAACGCCTCTTATTGTCGAGCTAAAAGACCATATAAACATCGAAAAACTTTGTGAGAAAACTAAGGAAATTTTGGACAACTACAAGGGCGAGTACTGCGTTGAGTCCTTTAGCGTTCAAATAGTAGAGTGGTTTAAAAATAACAGCCCTGACACAATAAGAGGACAACTTATGAGCCATGTGGGGAAAAATCCACCCCCAGGAATTAATAAATTTACCGCCTATTTAGGTGCGCAGTTGTGCTCAAACTTTATGGCAAGACCCGATTTTGAAGCGTATGACTACAAAAAGAGGAATACTCTTGGGCTTAAAATTTGTCGAAAATTTTTCAAAATACAAGAAGTCAGCTGGACTGTTCGTGACAAAGAGACACACGATAGGCTAAAAAAAGACGATTGTATCAGTATTTTCGAGTTTTTCATTCCATAACTTGTATGTAACATTTAATATATTTATTGCACTTTTTATATGGTTACCTCGTGGTAACTATGTTACATATTAGTGCGTACTTTACATTTTAGAATTATAGTGTTACCATAAGAAAAATTGCTGTTTTAAATTGCAATTTTAGAAATATTTATCTTTATGGAGGACAAACAAATGAAAAAAATTATTGGATTAATGATGATAGCCTTGATGCTTTTTGCTGTAACAGCTTGCACAAGCACGACAGAGGATACTTCTTCTGGTAGCGAGAGCAACTCTTCAGAAGTACAAGAGGCAGAAGAAAGCACAGACGACACTGGCGTGTTAAAAGTTGGCGTCGATTTAAAATTCCCACCGTTTTCTTTTCTTGACGACAACGGAGACCCTGCTGGATTTGAAGTAGACATAGCAGAAGCTTTTGGCGAATTTTTAGGCAGAGAAGTAGAGATAGTAAACACCGACTTTTCACTTTTAATCCCTGCACTTGAGACAGGCGATGTTGACGTGTTAATCGCAGACATGGCTGCAACAGAAGAAAGAGCGCAAAAAGTTGACTTTTCTGACCCATACAGATACACTTACACGCTAGCACTTGTGAATAAAGACTTTGCGACAGCGCATAACATCACAGACGATATGCCAGAAGAAGACTTTTTTGCAATTGCTGATGCTAAATTTGTTGGACTTTCAGGCACAAAAGGCGTGTACTATCCACAAAATTTTGGCGTTAATGTAACAGAGGTTACAGAGATAGGCACAGGGCTTATCGAAGTTTCAAACGGTATAGCAGATGTGCTAATCGCTTCTAACGAAGTGCACGGCTTCCACGCTGCCGACCCAGAAAACACCGTAGTTTACGGTGGTATTAAAGCACAAGACGGTTCAAACTTTGCCGTTAGAAAAGGCGATGCCGAGCTTTTAGCAAAATGCAACGAGTTTATAGCAACTATGTACGAAGAGGGCGGTTTATACGACCAAATCAGCGCAGAATATGACCCAATAATAGCAGAATTTTTACAAAACGACGAGCTAGGCCTTGACTACATTGTAAATCCTGCTGAGTAATTTAACAAAAGGAATTTAAACGATGAAGAAAAAACTTGACAGCCTGCAATACACAATTGTGATACTTGCTTTCACGGCATTAATAGGTGTAACCCTAGTGTTCACAATTGAAAATCCGCGCTATGACCTGATTTTGCAAAGTAGCAACCAGCTTTTTGGCGCATTTCTTACAACTATTGTTTTAAGCATTATAACACTTATTGGCGCACTTATTTTAGGATTTGCGCTATTCATGATGCTCCGCTCAAAAATCACATTTGTGAGGGCAACAGCTCAAGTTTTTAACGAAATTATAATGGGAACACCACTTTTGATAATGATTTTCATAGTGGTGTATCCACTTGGAATTTTTATGGGAAATCCCGATAAATTAATCTTGGGAACGCTCGCAATGATTTTGTATAACAGCCCATATGTTGCAAATGCCTATGAAACCACTGCCGCCGTCGTCACAGAAGAGCAGTACACGGTAATGGACTTGTATAACTTTAAGTGGTATCAAAAATATATGTATATCATTTTGCCACAAATGGTAAAACCCTTTGTCCCCTCTCTTGTAAACAACTTGTCGAGTGTGATAAAAGGTTCCGCTCTATTGAACATTATTTCTATTGGCGAAATAACATATATGACAACCACTATTGCAACAAAGAACTATGCCGTGATTGAGGCGTATTATGTGATGTGGATAATGTACCTCATTGTTACAATACCACTTTCACTTTTGGCAAAATTCATTGGAAAAAAGGTGAGCGCATGAACATAGAAATAACAAATGTTACAAAAAAATATGGCGGTCAAACCGTCCTTGACGATGTCAGCCTTGTGTTAGAAAATAAATCTGCCATCGGAATTATAGGTGAGTCTGGCTGTGGAAAATCCACGCTTTTAAGGCAACTGTCCGGTATTGAAGATCCAGACGCTGGCAGTATTTTAATAAATGGCATTTCTCCCATTACCCAGAAAAAAGAGTTTAGGGAAAAAATTGGAGTGGTTTTTCAAAAACATAATCTTTTTCCGCACTTGACGGTAAGAAAGAATATCAGCTTAATTTTAAGTAAGATTAAGAAAATAGATAAAGCCACGGCCGATATGACGACCATGACTCTCTTGAAAAGACTATATATCGAAAACGAGGCAGATAAAAAGCCCAACGAAATTTCGGGAGGACAGGCGCAACGGGCGTCGATTGCAAGAGCACTTGCAACCGACCCGCAATTAATTTTTCTAGACGAACCAACAGCCGCCCTTGACCCACTTTTGACCGACGAGGTGTTAAAGGCGATAACAGATTTAAAAGCAGACGGCAGAGATTTTATCTTTGTCACACATGAAATTGCTTTTTTGAAAGAATTTGCCGACTATGTTTTGTTTTTCAAAAACGGAAAGATAGCCGAGCACGGCGATAAATCTTGCCTAGAAAATCCAAAAACAGAAGAACTCTCAAAATTTTTGAGAATAGGTAATAATTGAGAATGAATGTGAAAAGGAGCCAAAAATTTGGCTCCTTTTTATAATTTAAACACGCCGAAGGCGTGAAGCTTCATTCTCAATTCTCAATCGCTTCTCCCACTAAGTCCGTGTCTAACACCTCTGTGATTTGGGCTGTCACAAACTGTCCAAAATGTGGTTTTTTACTTGCTGTGAAGAATATTTTCCCGTCTATTTCAGGTGCGTCTTTTGCACTTCTTCCAAAATAGCACTCGGCATATCTGTCAAAACCCTCAACCAAGACTTTTAGTTTTTTGCCTATCATCGCCTCGTTTTGTTCGTCTAAAATCCTAAGTTGGGTATCCATTACTATTTCTGCCCTGCGATTTTTTACGTCCTCATCAATTTGATTTTCCATATCGGCCGCAATTGTGCCCTCTTCTCTTGAATAGGCAAAACAACCCATATGATCAAACTTTTGCTCTTTAATGAACTCACAAAGCTCTGTAAAGTTTTCCTCGGTTTCCCCGGGAAAACCTGTTATAAACGTAGTTCTTATTGTAATTCCAGAAATTTTCTCGCGCAGTTTTTTTATAAGTGCAGACAGCTCTTCTCTGTTTCCTGTCCTGTTCATTTGCTTTAGCACTGCTCCGCTTGCGTGTTGCAGTGGCATGTCTATATACTTTACTACCTTTTCCTCGCTTGCAATCACCTCGATAAGCTCGTCGTTAATCGCGTCTGGATAGCAGTATAATAGCCTAATCCACTTTAAGTCCTCTATCTTACATAGCTCTTTCACAAGTGTAGCAAGTGTGAATTTTCCGTACAAATCTATGCCATAGCGTGAAGTATCCTGTGCCACTAAAATAATCTCTTTCGCACCGTTTTTAACAAGTGTTCTAGCCTCAGCTAAAATATCTTCCATTTCACGGCTCCTGTATTTGCCCCTTATAAGCGGTATTGCACAATAGGTGCAACAGTTGTCACAACCCTCTGCTATTTTTAAGTATGCAAAATAAGATGGAGTAGAAAGCTCTCTTTTTCCGCTCATGGGAATATTTAACATATCGGGGAAGCTCTCGACAGAGTGTCCCTGCATCATTTCTAAAAGAAGCGTGGCAATCTCGCCGTTTGCACCAATGCCAATAACAGCATCTGCCTCAGGAATGTCCCTCATAATCTCGTCTTGATACCTTTGTGCAAGGCAACCCGTGACTACTATTTTCTTTATTTTGCCCTCTGCTTTAAGCTCTACAAGCTCCAAAATTTCGCCTATAGACTCTTCTTTTGCGCTCGTAATAAACCCACAGGTGTTGACTATTGCTATGTCTGCCTCTGCGGGGTCTACCACTGTTTTAAAGCCGTTATCTGTGAGGGTCGCCATTAGCATTTCGCCGTCTACTTGGTTCTTTGCACAACCTAAACTCACCATTGCTACTTTTATTTGCATTTGTTACTCCGTTTCTTGTTCTTCAAGTTTTTTGCTATATAATTTCTCGTTTTGTTCCTTATAATTTCTTCCTAAATTGTGAATATGCTTGTTTTATACGCAGTTGAAAACTCCTCGGGTGTGATGCCATAGCACAAAAGTGCATCGTTTAAATACATTAGCACATCTGCCATTTCTGTGCAAAAGTGAGCACGCACCACTTCGTCGTTCATTATAGCATTGTCGCCTTTTTTCTTGATTATACTTATGGTCTCGCCAAGTTCTTCCACAAGCCATAAAATCCTGTTTCTGGCAAATTGTGGCAAGTGCGCCTCCCACTCGGGGTGAAGCTTTAAAAGTTTCTTTTGCATTTCAAACATCTGTGTAAAATTTAAATCATTCATTCTCAAATCTCCACTCTCAGCCATCAACTGCTGTTCTTATTTCTTCCCAATTATAGCCCATTCTTTGAAGAGCAGCTATCGCTCTTCTTTTGACTTTTTCGTCCTCTTTATATCTTGAGTATTTCTTCTCTAAAATTTCAAGGATTTTTTCAGATGTATCGTCCTGCTCATATTCTTCAAGCACTTGGTCAATCAGCTCTTTGTCTATGCCTTTTAGGCGCATTTCCTGCTTCACCCTGATTTTTCCATACTTTTTTCTTACAAACAGCTCTCGTGCATACATTTTTGCAAAGCTTTCGTCGTTTATAAGCCCTAAGTCCTCCATTTGGTCGCAGGCTTTTTGTGCCGCCTCACGGCTGGTGGTTCTGGCTATTTTTTGCTCAAGCTCTTTTTTTGAATGGTTTCTGCCACTCAGTATATAAAGCGCCTTTTCCTTTGCGCGGCGATACTCGGACTGCTCTATCAGCGAATGTAGTTCTTCGTCTGTCAAGCTCTGTCCGATTTTAAGGTGGTTTATGAGGCATATCTCTTTGTCGAGCTTCACTGCCGCCTCGCCGTCTATGTAAATATTATTTAAACCCTTTCTAATGGGTCTTATGTCAGTGATAATCATTAGTCGTCAACTTTTATGTCGATATCTGCTTTTACCGATTTTCTTTTCGGTTTGCTCTCAGCCGCCTCAACCACTATTGGAGTTGCCGCAACAGGTGGTTTTGGCGCAGTTTTTGCGTATAGTCTATCTGAGTTTTCCTTTACTTTCGCTTCGATTTCTGCATAAAGCTCTGGGTTTTCCTCGATAAATTTCTTTGAGTTGTCTCTGCCTTGTCCAAGTCTTTGACCCTCGTACGAGAACCAAGCACCGCTTTTTGCAACGATATCAAGTTTAACAGCGATGTCAATAAGCTCGCCTACCCTTGAAATTCCTCTACCATACATTATATCAAACTCTGCCTCTCTAAATGGAGGAGCAGTTTTATTTTTTACAACTTTTGCCCTTGTTCTAGAGCCTATAAGCTCTGTACCGTTTTTAAGGGCTTCTATTCTTCTTATCTCAAGTCTAACCGATGAGTAGAATTTAAGCGCACGTCCGCCCGGAGTTACCTCTGGATTGCCGTATACTACGCCGACTTTTTCACGAAGCTGGTTGATGAAAATCGCAACACAGTTTGACTTTGAAATTGCACCTGCAAGTTTTCTTAAAGCTTGTGACATAAGTCTTGCTTGAAGACCCACGTGGCTGTCTCCCATTTCGCCTTCTATTTCAGCCCTTGGAACAAGTGCCGCAACTGAGTCTACAACTATAACATCAATAGCGCCCGAGCGCACCAATGCCTCAGTGATTTCGAGTGCTTGCTCGCCTGTATCAGGTTGTGATACAAGTAGGGATTCAACATCTACACCCAAAGCACTGGCATATACAGGGTCAAGTGCGTGCTCTACATCTATAAATGCGGCATTGCCTGCCTTTTGTCCTTGTGCTATACAGTGAAGTGCCAAGGTTGTTTTACCTGATGACTCAGGCCCGTAAACTTCTATAATTCTGCCCCTTGGCAGTCCGCCTACTCCTAGGGCTAAGTCAAGCGAAAGCGAGCCTGTCGACACAGCCTCAACATTAAGCGAGCTATGTTGCCCAAGTCGCATAATTGCGCCCTCACCATAAGATTTTTTTATTGCACTAAGTGCCGTTTCCAGTGCTTTTGCTCTATCGTCAGCCATTGTAGTTCCTCCGTTAATTCCATATTTTTAATAAAATCATTATACTTTATAAGCTACAAAAAAGTCAATAGTAAATCGAACAAATGTTTTGTTTTATTTTGAAATTTCCGTTAATTGTGTTTGACAAAGGATTTCAAGTTGCTTTTTTAGGTACTTTTTATCCGCCTTTTTGTAAATGAAATTTGGGCCGAATATGAATGGTAGGCCTATTAAAGAAAAAGGTAGCAATTCTATTGCTGTAAAGTACAAATATGCCGCAAATATCGCCCAAAGAAGCGAAGCCGTGCACATAATTATCCTTGAGTAGAAATTCTTTTTGTAGGAATAAGTTACGGTGTCACCCTCAAGTTTTCCACTTATTACGGTAGTAAAAGGTCTTTCTGAGTCTTTGCTCTCATAAAAATAAAACTCATCTCCCTCTATTTTACCTCTAAGCGAACCTGCCCTAAATATTGTATCGTGTTTATCTACGGTCATTTTCGCCCTTAATCTGTCAAAAAATCCCTCTTGTGTCTTAATTTGAAATACTTTCACTTTTAGATATCTCCTTATTTGAAATAAATTAAATTATATCATATATAGAAAAGTAAAACAAGGTTTTTGCAAATTTGTCACATAATTTAGCTTTTTGTCATATAGTGTAACATATTTGGGAATGGAGCATTTATTATGAAAAAAATACGCAGTTTAATTTTACTTGTACTTAGCTTTACTTTTTTACTCTCGGGGAGTATCAGCGCACTTGCCGACAGCTATGTCTATGGCATAGACTCTAGCAGTTATCAAGGTTACATTGACTTTAATCAATTTGATTTAGACGCGCTTTATATTAAAGCGGGCGAGGGAAACACTCTAACCGACCCAAGATTTGTACAGTCTTACACAAACGCAAAGGCAAACGGTATTGACTTTGGATTTTACTATTTTGTTACGGCAAAAAGCACGAGCGAGGCAATATCTCAGGCACAGCGTTTTGCCTCTATGATAGAGGGTACCGGATATACCATGCGCCCTGCAATGGATTTTGAAAAATTCACAAACCTTACCACCGTGCAAATAAATCAAATCGGCTATGCTTTTATAACAGAGCTTGAACGCCTCACGGGTGTCACTCCTGTGCTTTATTCAAACTCTTATACTGTAAGAACCGTGTGGGACTCAAGATTTTCAAAATATCCTTTGTGGGTTGCCGCCTATGCAGGGCTTTCAAATCCTGCGGGATTTAACTTGCCCACTAACAATGTCTGGAGTGACTGGAGCGCCTATCAGTACACCGACAGCGGTAGGGTAGACGGAATTTACGGAAATGTGGACTTAAATGTATTTGGAGAGGGCGTTTTTCTAAATGGAGAAATTCCAAAACCCGTAGAGCCTGTCGACCCCGAAACGGGAGATAAACGCTACACCGTCGTCTATGGTGACACTTTGTCGGGAATTGCATACAGAGAGAATTCCACAGTAAGTGAACTTGCAAGTTATAATAATATACAAAACCCCAACCTAATTTACGTAGGTCAGGTAATTTTAATCCCAGGAGACGGCATCACGCCCGAACCCGAGCCAACACCTACCCCAGAGGGCGATGTCACACGCTATGTAATACAAAGCGGTGACACCTTATCAGAAATTGCACAAGAATACGGCACAACAGTGTCGGCACTTGCAAGCTATAACAATATTTCAAATCCAGATTTAATCTACGCCGGAGCGACGATTGTTATAGTTTAGAATTGAGAACTTGTAATTGAGAATGCAGAATTGAGGTTCATGCCTTTGGCGTGTTATAAATATAAAAATCCGAAGGATTTTCACCACAATTATTCATTATTAATTATCAATTACCTTCAATCGTCTGCTCAACTATACTCTCCATTATATCATAAGTAAGTCCTGACTCTATTTTACCGAATACTTCTCCGTTTGGCGAGATTGTAAAAGTTGTCGGAAACGCTCTTATTCCATATGTGCTAAACGCTTCTAGGCTTTCATTCATTATAACAGGGAAAGTGTAGCCGTTGTCACTTAAGAAGCTTGATATATGGTCTATGTCGCCCTCTTGTCCACTGTTCGGCCCTGCGACACCTAAGATTATTACGTCCTCTTTATTTTCGCCGTAATTTTCATATAACTGTTGGATATATGGCATTTCTGCAACACAAGGCGGACACCAAGTCGCCCAGAAGTTAACAAAAACCGTCTTGCCGACAAAATCAGATAGTTTTATCTCATTCCCAAATTGGTCTACTCCAACTATATCGGGCGCTTGATTTTCTGAAACTTCTACTTCTTCTTTTTCAATTTCTTCTTGTATTTCGTCCACTGTCGCAACTGCACCGAAGCCTGATAGATAATTTGTTATGTTGTTCATAAAGCCAGTAAGGGTCATAACTCCCATAAAGACTAACAAAACAGCGCCTGCTTTTGCAGTGTATTTAACAATTTTGCCGTGCTTTTTGAAGAAATTTAATAGCGATGCCGTGAAAACTCCCACGAGTAAAAACGGAATTACAAAACCTAGAGTATACACGCCGATTAAAAGCATACCTGAGGCAAGTGAGCCCGAAGAACCAGCAAGCAAAAGGACGCTTCCCAGTGTAGGCCCTATGCACGGTGTCCATGCAAAACTAAATGTAAAACCTAATACAAGTGCAGGTATAGGCCCCATTGCAAACTTGTCCATTTTATAATTTAATCTGTGACCGCTTTCGAGTGTTGAAATTTTTCCAAAAACTCCAAGTTGGTACAGTCCAAATAAAATCATTACTATACCGCTAATCCTAGCAAACCACAGCCTGTTGTCGTCAAAAAATGAGCCGAGAGCTGTAAAACCTAAGCCCAAAAGGAAAAAAGTTACGCTTATCCCTATCACAAAAAACAGGGTGTTTAAAAAAACTTTTCCTCTGGGATAAATCATATTTCCGTCTTCGTCTTTTTCCTGCACACCACCTGCAAGATAGCTTAAATAAAGCGGTAATAGTGGCAGTACACATGGGGAGAAAAACCCCAAAAGTCCTTGTATAAACACGGTAAGTGCCGATACGTTAATTTCCAAATCAAATGCATTCATAATAGTGCTCCTATCGCTTGTACAAAAAAACACGATAAAACACTGCTAATCGGTTTTATCGTATCTAAAAGCTACCATACAATTAATTTGCAACCGATAGCATAAGTTTTATTCTGTTTTCTTGGTTTACCTTTGTGGCACCCGGATCATAGTCTACTGGGACTATATTTGCGTTCTCGTGTGTCTCTCTTATTTTTCTTATCATGCCTTTTCCGACTATATGGTTTGGCAGACAACCAAAGGGTTGTGCGCACACAATATTTTCGTATCCTTGCTCGATAAGCTCCAGCATTTCTGCTGTCAATAGCCAACCCTCACCCATTTTGCAACCTCTACCAAGATATGGTTTTGCAAGTTTTTTTAGGTGCATGTAGCTTGCAGGCGCTATAAATCTAGTGCCCTTTAAGCTCTCTATAAGGTCGGTTTCAAAGTCGGTGAAGAAGTTTAAAAGCATTTTTACAACACCTTTTTTAAGCCCACTTCCACCGTAAAGTTTGATATCTTCCATTCTATTGTCGACTTTAAACAGCAAAAACCCTAAAATTCCCGGTACCATGACCTCGCAGTTTTGGCTTTCCAAAAACTTCTCGAGCTCATTATTTGCAAGTGGTGAGTATTTAACATATATCTCGCCTACTATGCCCACCTTAGTTTTTTTGATGTCTAAGACCTCTATTTTTTCAAAATCTCTTACAATTTCAGAGAAAATCACCTTTACTTCTTTTCTTGTAAAATATTTTTTATTGTCAAACCCTTTGCAAATTTTACTTGTCCAGTGTCTTACAAGCTTATCTGTTTTACCTTGCTCTTTTTCGTAAGGCTTAATTTGATTTTTCAACAGCATTAGCATGTCTCCATACACCATGGCGGCAAGCGCACGCCTTAGCATTGGAAGTGTAAATTTAAAGCCACTGTCTTTTTCAAGGCCCGATAAATTTACCGACACTACTGGTATATGTCCTAAATCGGCTTTTTTCAGCGCTTTTCTTAAAAGATGAATGTAGTTTGATGCCCTGCATCCACCGCCTGTTTGCGACATCATAAGCGCAACCTTGTCTAAGTCGTACTTTCCGCTTTTAAGCGCGTGTATCATTTGTCCTATTGTCAAAAGTGCGGGATAACAAGTGTCGTTGTGCACATACTTCAGCCCTTCGTCGACAAGCTTTTGGTCGGTGTCTTTTAACAGCTCGACTGTATACCCAAAGCTTTCAAACACTTTTTGTAGCATATCAAAATGTATGTCTAGCATGTTTGGAAAAAGCAAAGTATGCGTTTTTTTCATCTCTTTGGTAAACACTACCTTTTCTTCGTTTTCCAACTTAAACACTCCCCTCTACCGCAGAAAACAGACTACGAAGCCTTATTTTAACCGCACCTAAATTTGTAATTTCATCTATTTTTATCTGTGTATATATCTTGTTTTCTTTTTCCAAAATCGCCCTAGTCTCGTCGGTGCAAATCGCATCTACGCCACAACCAAATGATACCATCTGTACTAGATTTAGTTTTGGATTATTCGCATTTGCAACGTACTTTGCAGCTGCATATAGCCTTGAGTGATAAGTCCATTGGTTTAAGACATCTGTAGGGAATTTCTCCACAAGTCCTGTCAGTGCGTCCTCGCTTATAACCGCCGCGCCACAGTCGCAAATCAGTTTGTCTATGCCGTGGTTTACTTCGCCGTCAAGGTGATATGGTCTGCCCGCTAAAATTATCACTTGCCTGTCGTTTTCAAGCGCTTCTTTTAAATATTTTTGTCCCTCGACCTTTATATTATCCAAATATTTAAAATGCTCTTCATATGCCTTGTCGCAGGCTATTTTGACTTCGTTTAGCTTGATATCTTTAAAATATTTTTGCAAAACTTCTGTCATTTTTTTAGGAAAATCTTTTCTTCTGTGTATTCCTACGTAATCGCTTATGTATTTAATTTCTTTTAAAGCATCAATGTTGGCGCCTATAACTTCGGGATAATACGCTACTACGGGGCAGTTATAGTGGTTGTCGCCGAGTCCCTCGTCAAAGTTAAATGTCATACAAGGGTAAAACAGTGCGTCTACTTTTTTCTCCATTAGGGTCTCGACATGTCCGTGTATCAGTTTTGCCGGATAGCAAACCGTGTCTGACGGTATTGTGTGTTGACCTTTTAGATACATTTTTCTTGTCGACTCAGGCGAGACTTCTATGCCAAAGCCTAAGTTCTTAAAGAAAGTATGCCAAAACGGTAGAAGCTCAAACATATTTAATACCATGGGTATGCCAATGGTTTCTTTTTCTGTTTTAAAGCTCGAGTATTTTTCTAAAAGAGATTTTTTATAGTCATAAAGGTTATAAACCTTTTGTGTGCTCTTTATATGTAACGGATTTTCACATCTGTTACCGCCTATAAATCTTCTGCCGTCGTCAAAAATATTCACGGTCAGTTTACAGTTGTTTTGGCACATTTTGCAGGTCGTTGCAATAACTTCATGTTTAAATGTCGTCAGTCTTTCTGCATTTAGCACAGAGCTTTTTTCGCCTTTAAAGTTCTTTTTGCCGTAAAGTGCTGCGCCATATGCGCCCATAAGTCCCGAGATATTCGGTCTTACTACATCGCGCCCTATTTCTTGCTCAAACGCCCTTAAGACTGCATCGTTTAAGAAAGTTCCGCCTTGAACGACTATGTTTTGTCCCAAGTCGTCGGCACTTCCTGCCCTTATTACCTTGTAAAGCGCATTTTTTACGACACTTATCGAAAGGCCTGCGGAAATATTCTCAACACTTGCACCGTCTTTTTGAGCCTGTTTTACAGATGAATTCATAAATACAGTACATCTTGTACCAAGGTCGACAGGTTTTTCGGCAAAAATTCCTCTACTTGCAAACTGTGCTATGCCCTCACCTAAGGCCGCTGCAAATGTTTGTAAAAACGAGCCACAGCCCGAGGAACAAGCCTCGTTTAGGAAAATATTGTCAATAGCACCGTTTCTTATTTTAAAGCACTTAATGTCTTGACCGCCTATGTCTATGATAAAATCTACCTCTGGCAAAAACTTTTTCGCCGCCGTAAAGTGCGCCACGGTCTCGACTATTCCCATGTCGCCATGGAAGGCATTTTTGATTATCTCTTCGCCATATCCTGTGGTGACAACAGATTTAATAATTATATCGGGATAGGTTTTGTAAACCTCTTCTAAAAATTCCTTTACAAGGTTTACTGGATTTCCCTTGTTTTCCATGTATTTATATAAAACTATCTCTTCGTCTTCGTTTACAAGAACAGCCTTAAGTGTTGTCGAGCCTGCGTCTATGCCTATATATGATATTTTAGATTCCGACAAAGGCGAGAGTTTTATTCCATCTTCTATTTTATGTCTTTTTGAAAATTTATTGAAGTCTTCTTCATCTTTAAAAAGCGGATTACAGCTTGAATATTGTGCTGTACCCGAATTTTTTTCAATTTTAGATATAAGGTCTATCAGAGAAAAGTTTTTTTCTTCTTCACACATAAGAGCCGCACCGAGTGCTACATAATATAATGAATTCTCAGGACATAAACCTTCAAGTTTTAAAGTTTTGTCAAACGCCTCTCTAAGGCAAGAAATATATGTAAGTGGACCACCAAGATACACGACGTTTCCTTTGATGTCACGCCCTTGTGCGAGCCCCGCAACGGTTTGGTTTACAACTGCATAAAAAATGCTTTGGGATATATCTTCTTTTTTAGCTCCTTGGTTTAAAAGCGGCTGAATGTCCGACTTTGCAAAAACTCCACAACGAGAGGCAATACTGTATATTTTTGTATAATCTTTTGCCATTTCGTTCATGTCTGATGGTGTGACATTTAATAGTGTCGCCATTTGGTCTATAAACGCTCCTGTGCCACCTGCACAGCTTCCGTTCATCCTGACTTCTGGCAAGCCACTGACAAACAAAATTTTTGCATCTTCGCCGCCGAGTTCGATTACCACGTCGGCATTTGGCATGTAAGTTTTTGTTGCAATTCTCGTTGCGTACACCTCTTGTACAAATGGCAAATCAAGCTCGTTTGCCACACCCATACCAGCAGAGCCCGAAATCGCAATGCTCATATTTTTCTCATTTGGAAACTCCGCTTGAATTTCGTGCAAAAAGTTTACCGCATTTTCACGAATTTTAGAAAAATGTCTTCTATATTCACTGTATACTAAAGTTTTATTATTGTCCAAAACCACACATTTTATGGTTGTAGAACCTATATCAAGTCCTATGCAAAGCATTAAAATTCCTCTTTCCCCTATATCCTCTTTCAATAGCCGATGTTCATATAAACCGAACCCGACTATATAAATAACCAATTAAATATTTTACTACTCATTTATTAACAAACTATGAAGTTATTTGAAAATAATATTAGAATTTAAAATTGTACTGCTATAAATCACTAAAACGTCTTTATTTGTAAAATCTATATATTCTACAAGTAAATCACTAGTAAAATATCTTAAATCAACAAGTGTGACTGAGCTGTAGTTTTCTAAAAGGAGTGGCGCTAAGGCACTTCCAAAAGAATCTCTAAATACTATAAGTTCTCTGTCGCTTTTTGCACTTTCATTATTTATTGTAGTAATTGGTGTGGCACCCGACAAAAACAGGTTGTATCCGTCGCCTTCATAAAACTCGTCCACATCGTAAACTTTATCAAACTGTGGCTTTTCTAAATTTTCCACCACGGCAGATTTTGTGTACTCATTTTCAAGATAGATTAAATCATCAGATCCCAACTGCAAACCGCTTTGTCTTACATATACTCCAAAAAAATCCTCTAGCACAGTTTCTTCATACTGGGTGTCGGACTCTTCAAACCCAAATGCAAGGTTCAAAGTGTCCGCCACGTCTAAGAGTTTATCTTGTGAAATATGCGGATCAGTTTTGTAATAACTTTCAAGGCTTAAATCCTCAAAAATATCGATATACTGCGCGTCTTCTACATTTTCAGAAAAAATTTCCGCTATCTCTTTTGCATCTGCAACTATGCTTTGATTTTCAGAAAAATAACCTTTGTCTGGTATTACGCTTACATAATAATTTTCCGCTTTGCCCTTAATGAAATTTTCGTAAATTTCATTGGTCTTTTCGCTAAATCTTTGTACATTGTCCGCTCTGAGTTCTTCGTCGATTTCATATACATATCCATTTTCTATATAAAACTCGTCTATAACTCTAGGAGTTGCCGACAAAATACAAATCCCGATTAAGCTCAGTGCAAAAACCGATATATACGCACTTAAAACTTTAAGCTTCATTTACTACGCTTTCAAAGCCTGCTATAAAGCTTTCTGACTCTTCTGCCATTACGACAAGCACAAGGTTTCCGCTTGTAGTAACTTTTACGTCCTCGTCTTCAACCCATACGCAAACCCATTTTTTAGGGTCAACAGTACCGCCGATTTCTTCGGACAGAGCTTTTGCTTCTTCTTCAGTTTCTGTCGCAATTAGCATTAGTGAAAACGCCTGTGAGCTCATCATAGGTTCACGAATTATCGCCCTTGTAAATGTATAGTCTGTGCTTCCCATGTGATATTCTTCCATATCCTCAGTAATTTCCGCAGTTTGAGTGCCGTCTGTTATCATACCTTTGTAGTCATCACTTGAAAGCTCTGTGTTTGCTACTACGTCATCAAGTATGGTTTCAAGCTCGCTTTCGTCCCATATTTTTGCAGAAACTTCAGAGCTCTCCTGTGTGCTTTCGCTTTGCGAACTCTCAGGAGCTCCACTGGCACAAGCAGTAAATCCCACCGCAAGCATTAAAATCATAGTAATCATAAGTATTTTTTTCATTTTTATTCTCCTTTTAATTCTTAAAAACCTTTCAAATCAAAAAATCCGAAGGATTTTCGCCACAATTATTAATTATTCATTATTAATTATTAATTATCACTATTTATTATATACACTATTTTTGTGTACATTCTTTTAACTGAAGGTTAAGTTTTTTCTTACACTGCCCGTGCCATTGTTCATTTCGTTAAATAAATCCAGTACTTTTTCATCAAGTCCTGTGGCGATTAAATCCACACCCCATATGTCGTCTCTTTTGAAAATTTCTTCAAAATCTTTTTTTGTTGCCGTGTTTTTAAATCCCACAGATTTTACTGTCGGCATAATCTCCGCTATTTTCGGGTCGGGTGAGCATTTATACTCTTTTCCACTATCGTCAATCTCTAAAAGATACCTAAGCCATGCAGCAAAAACCATTGGTATGTAAGTGAAATTTTTGATGTCACAGCCAATTTCTATCTGTTTCTTTAGCGTTTGCCCAAACCTTACCGAAAGTTTCATAGAGGTATCTGTCGCTATTCTTTGTGGTGTGTCTTTTAAAAACGGATTTACAAATCTCTCGTTTAAAACCTCGTTTAAAAACGCTTTTGGTGAGATGATTTTTGGGTCTACAACTACTGGCATACTCTCTTTTTCTACCATATTATTTAAAAATGCAAGCAAGTCTTTGTCTGCCATTTCATCGGAAATGCTGGTATATCCTAAAAGTATGCCGAAAATTGCAAGTGCCGTGTGCAAAGGATTTAAACAGGTTCCAACTTTCATGCTCTCAAATGCATTTACCGTGTCCCTGTCTGTAAAAATCACGCCTGCCTTGTCAAGAGGCGCTTTTCCGTTTAAAAATTTGTCCTCAATTATAAGGTACTGCGCTTTTTCGGCATTTACAAATCCTGCTGTAAAGCTGTTTTTTGCCGTCTTAATTATCTCCATATCGGAAAAACCATCTTTTTTAAGCATGTCGCTGACGCTTTCGTCGGGTCTTGGGGTTATTTTGTCTATGGTGCTCCACGGAAAGCTTAACTTCTCTTCAAAGTAGCGATATTCATCTGTGGTGATGTATCCCTTTTCTTTATAGGCTTTTGCAAAGCTTATAACCGCATTTTTTAGCACTTTACCATTTTTTGCGCAGTTGTCCATAGACAAAAACGTAAGTGCCTGTCCGTTTTCCCTAAGTCTCTTAACACATAGATAGACAATCTTCCCCCAAAGCGACTTTGCGTTTTCAGGCGAATTTTCCAAGTCTTTTTCGTCTATGCCATAACCTTTTTCGGTAATGGTAAAACTAATCATTTGCAAAGACGGGTTTAAAAATATTTCCTCTAGTCTTGATGCGTCTTGATAAAAACTCTCTGCGACAGATGCAACTATCTGCTTTCCTACACTCCCGTCGGCATTAAGGGTTACGCTTATGGATAAGTCGTCAAACGCCTTGTACGCTTTTTCTATTATCTCCTCATCATAGGTCTCACAACAAATTATACCCTTGTCAAGCTCTCCTAAATTTAAAAGCTCTTGACACAAAACGGCTGGATACGCCCTGAAAATATTTCCAGCACCAAAATGAAGCCATGTGGGATTTTCTATCGTGTTTTTACGCATTTTTTCTATATCGAACATCGGCAGTTTATAATCGCCTAAATTCTGTGGATTTCTTAATAAATCAAGTGAAAGTCTCATAACCATACTCCCTATATATTCAAATTTTTTCTTTTAAAGATAAGGCCTGCAAAAACTATTAAAACTGTGCTTAACCCATAAAACAACAAGTAATAAGGCAAAGTGTTTATTTCGTTTGTGACTACTCCCACTGCGTCAATATGGGCAAAAGGCGACAGGTTTTTTATAAACTCCAAGTCCTCTGACGCGCCTCCAATTATGCTGAGCAAAATAAGCGCAATCGGCACCGATACCGCCAAATTCACACCCCATTTGCTGTCACAAAACACCACCGAAAGAAAATACGAAACGCTTGCAACCATAGTGGCGAGTGCACAGTTTACAAACACCAAATTAAAATATGCACCAATGTCGAACTCCCCGTGCCTACTAAGGAAAAAACTTCCGCCAACAAACACAAACAAGTAAAGCACTAAAAGTGAAAACGCAAGATATAAACCTTTCACAAAGGCAAGTTTAAACCTTGTTACCGGCAACATAAGCGTATTTGCAATAGATGTATCCGCCACGGGTTTTGCGATGAGTCCTATGCTTTGTATAACATAGAAAACCATGGTAAACGCCATTACTAGCACCGAAAAAAACACCGATGCCGTATAGTTTAAAACCGTGCTAAACTCCGCTATGTTTATCCCAAATGCGGCAAGCATTGGCTCTGCAAACTCAAACACGCCTGCGATTTCTGACATATCAATCGGATTTGCCATAGAGATTATCACGCCTTGATACATATTTAGGATAAATATAAAAATTAAAAGCAGTTTATAGTTTTGCTTTAAGGTCGATAAAAAAAGTGTTCCCATCTTATTTATCCTCCTTATAGAAGTTTAAAAATATGTCCTCTAGATTTGTGTCGGTCGTACGAATGTCTAAAACCTGAATTTTCGCAAGATTTTTAATAAACGCATCGATGTCGCTGTCTTTTACAAACACTTGACACTCGTCTTGTGATAAAACCTTTACTTCATATGGCAAATCTTTTAGTTTTGTTATTTCACTGGTTTTTACAGTATAGGATTTTTTCATCGAATCTTTCAGAGTGGAAATTTCAGAAGATGCCGCGAGCCTTCCTTCTTTAATTATGAGGACTTGGTCACAGCATTTTTCAACCTCTTCAAATATATGACTGGACATTAAAATGGTTTTTCCCCTTTTTTTCTCCTCTATCAAAAGGCTCACAAACTCATTTTGCACAAGCGGGTCAAGTCCACTTGTCGGCTCGTCCAAAATCAAAACTTTTGGGTCGTGCATAAACGCCGTGACTATAGACAGTTTTTGCTTCATTCCTTTTGAAAAAGTCTTGATTTGCCCTTTTGTGTCAAGATTAAATCTTTCTATAAGCTCTTCTTTTCGTGAATTGCCCTTTATCCCTCTTAGATTTTCTACGTATTTTAAGTAATCTGTACAGGATATTTTTTGTATAAACGAAACTTCACCCGCTATGTAGCCTAGGTCTTTCATGATTTTTTCACTGTCTTTAAAGCAGTCTAAATTATTTATAAAAGCCTTGCCTTTTTGTGCCTTTATAAATCCCATAAGCGCCCTTATTGTCGTGGTTTTTCCCGCTCCGTTTGGCCCTAAGTATCCAGTAATACTGCCCTCTTTTACAGAAAAATCTATGTCAAATACGCCTTTACCGCTTTTATAAACATGGGTAAGATTTTCAACCTGTATCATAATCGTCTATCCTTTTTTAAATTCTAGATTTTTTTATAAGTTCAAGTGTGAGCTTTAATGTCTCCATTGCATCAAAATAGTTTGACAGCACTCTTTCTGGCTCATTATTTCTCACAGCTTCGATAAATTCGCTCATTGCCGAAAGTTTATTGTCGCTGTTTAATGAAAACTGCTCGATTTTTTCGCCATAACTAATTTTCACGGCACCTTGCCACTCAAACTCTATTTTGCATCTTGGCGTAAATATTTCAAGAGCTTTTTTTGTCGCTCCAGTGTTAGTGCTGTAAAATCCGGTTTGAAAGCTTACATTTACACCCTTATTAAATTGTAATATGGCACTGCTTTGAAAACTGTCGCTTTTTTGCCTCTCTTCATCAATTTCAAATGGAATACTAACTTCGTTTTCGCTTTCTGAAAATAAAAATCTGAGCGTGTCTATCATATGAGAACTTTTGTGGATAATGCTCTTTGCAAACTCGTTTTTCCCCTGCTTTTCCTCTACCCACCAAGCACTGACAAGCCCTGCTGGATCTTTGTCTAAAAGCTCTTTTACCATATTGAGTTGCGGATTATATCGCCCATAAAAATCCACACTAGTTATAATCTCTGAAGCTTTTATATTCTCGCCTATCGCCCATGCAGTGTCGTAATTTTCTGATATTGAATTTTTAAAAAACATATGTATGCCTTTTTTACAGCAAATGCTCTCAATGTACCCGTTATCACTTTGTAAAGAATCTATCACCACTGCATTAATTTTCTCCTTTAGAAACATTTTGTCGATGTCTTGATACATTCTTATATTTTTAAAGGCTTCTCCTGCTTTTTCGAGTTTTTTTATGTCTTTATCGTAAATCGCCACAGCCTTTGTTGCTTCTAGTTTCAACAAATTCCCCACTTGCTCTACCGAGTACTGGTCGCATCCTATAAACGCGACACGTATAGTCTTTTTTCTTGGCATAATAACACTTCCTTTTTTACATAATATAATTATGACTATATTATCACATTTTCTTTAATTTTAAAATATAATTTTTTATTTTATTGTATAATTTTACAAATTATGATACTATTGAGAAAAATCAACTTCGGAGGTAGTTTATGTCAAAGACTAGAAAAAAACAAGTACTTGACGACAGCAACAAGGCTGGTAAAATTGGAACACCGTATTTTAAAGAGGTGAGAAATGAAATAAGAGAGCACAAAAGCTCGTTTATTGTATTTTGTGTGCTAGTTGCGTTTGTCATTTTAACTCTTATAGAGCAAGTGCTTTTGAGAAATCATCAGGGAACTTTCTTATGTATTTTCACCCTGCTTTTGCTGACTGTGCCTGCTATGGTGCAAACCAGTTTTAAAATTGAGCTTCCCACCACACTTGAAATTATTGTGCTCGTGTTTATTTTTTCTGCCCAGATTTTGGGAGAGATAAATAACTTCTATGGAACTTATGAAAATTGGGACACCATACTTCACACCCTAAACGGCTTTCTTGCCGCTGCCATAGGTTGTTCCCTAATATCGCTTTTAAACAAGAACGATAAAATAACCTTTACCCTATCTCCATTATTTGTTGCGATAGTAGCGTTTTGTTTTTCTATGATGATAGGCGTTGTATGGGAATTTTTTGAGTATTTTATGGATGTATTCACCCAAAGCGACATGCAAAAAGACACGATATTAACTTCTTTTTCAAGCGTAGCGCTAAACCCTGACGGGCTGAATGTTCCTGTTATAGTTTCGGGCATAGACGAAGTAATGATAAACGGAGAGGCTCTAGGCGTTGGGGGATATATAGACATAGGCCTGCACGACACCATGGAAGACATGATAGTAAACGCCGTAGGCGCCTTGATATTTTCTGTTGTAAGCTTTTTCTACACTAAAAGAAAAGGCAAAAGCAAACTAGCCCCAAGATTTGTTCCAACTAGGAAGAAAATGAGAAAATAAGCAACATAGTATCGAAAAATTGCGGGTTCAAACGGGTGGAAAATTTCCACCCGTTTTTTATGCGATGATTAACTTTAAACGTAGGGCAAGGGCCCTGCTCTTGCCTCGCCTAAAAAACTTTTAATTAAAAAACGCTTGCGTTTTAACCTCAACTCTTCACTCTTCACTTTTCACTCTTCACTAAAAAAAGGAAAACCCCCGACGAGGGTTTTCCTCTTTTAATGTCCACTGGACATTAAAATTCACCATTCCTGCGTTTTAGAAAGTATTG
>CAYJIA010000023.1:8185-35428 GCA_964370115.1 uncultured Eubacteriales bacterium | reverse complement strand
GGTCACACAGGACCGCCCCTACATTTGTTTATCAATTTAACAAACATTATTTTATTACGTCACAGAGTCCTTTTTTGTAAAAAATTCAGTAAAACTTTTATTCTTTTCCATAAAAGCTATTATAAAACTTCAAAGGTCTATTATGTAGCAAAGATAAAAGCTCTGTGTTGTCTTCTTCGCCTATGAGATGAGATTTCAGCGCTCTGCCTTGCTCAAAACAAAGTTCCTCGTATTCTGGAAAATACTGCGCGAGTAAAAAATTCGCAAATTTCACCATGCGCAAATTTCCGTAGCTTTGTGTGTAGGTGCCGTTGTAGTTTTCAACCGCCACACTGTACCCGCCTTTAATTGCTTCTGTTATCCCTTTTAGCCCTGTATCTTCACTAAAAACCAATGTATACTCTTGTGTGAAATACACAGCAGGTTCTGTGCCGTGCGAGTCGGAAGACCCCACCACATTTACATTAATTCCTTTGGCACGCAGGTCGAAATACTGTGCCAATTGATGGTTGTTTTCAAGCGGAGTTTGTCCTCCAAGCAGTTCAAAAGCGTCGTAAACTTTGTTTTTAAGCAAAGCCTGTGTCGTTTCCTCTCTCATATTATAAGTGTTAGGTGCCCAATACGGGTGAACAAGCACCGCGAGCCCCTCTCCCCTTTTAATTTCGTTTGCAATCCACGCTCTTCTGCCATAGTCGATTTTATCTATTTCATCATCAAAAGGAGCATTTTTCGCAAGCTCTTTTGCCTGTAAATTTGCCTGCTCTTCGTTTTCTTTGTAATATTCGTTCACGCTAAACTTTCCACCAAAATTAATCGCGTGGATATATCCGCCAAACACATGCACCTCTTCACCACTAAACAAATGCAAATTTGACTTAACATTTTCAAAACGCGCTATCGCCTCTTGCGATGGATAATATCTTTCGTGGTCGGTGATTGCAAGAAAATCAAAACCATTTTTCCTGTAATTTGCCGCAACAACCGCAGGCTCTTCTTTTCCGTCCGAATAATAACTGTGTACGTGTAAGTCACCCTTTAGCACACGCCTTTGGTATAAATCGTCCAAAACAGCATAAACAGAAAATGTAAGCTCTTTTTTAAGCTCTAGGTCGGTGACTTTAATGTTATACTGCTGTTCTTTTTTAAAGGTATAAGCAAAACTAAGGCTTCCGTCGTTGTCTATGGTATATTCCTTACACTTGTAATTTGCGTTTAAAGACGCCTCTAGTGACTGCTCCATGGGAAATATTTCTAGAATATATTTCTTTGAGCCGTCAAATTTAGCGTGCGCGCCTCTTGGCGCAATTTTTATGATATAACTTTTATTTAACTCATAAACCTGTTGTGACAGTTTGTAATTAGCTAGTTCAATTTTCATAGTGAAGCTCCTTTTAATTTGTAATTTTATTATACCTTAAAATAACTTTATTTCAAGCATAATAATCTCGCTTTATCTATTGACTCCTACATTGTAAATATGGTATAATACCACACTTACAAAAAGCATAAGAAAGGTGATTTATATGAATTTTAAAGACAAAGGCTTGTCCGCATGGGAAGAAAACGCAGAGTTTTGGGACGAACAAATGGGAGACGAGTCCAACTTTTTTCACTGCGATATAGTAAGGCCAAATGTAGAAAAACTTCTTAATATAGTAGAAGATGACTTTGTTCTTGATATAGCCTGTGGTAACGGAAATTTCTCTGCGAGAATGGCAGAGCAGGGTGCAAAAGTAGTGGCATTTGATTACAGCCCAAAAATGATTGAACTTGCAGTTAAACGCAGAGGCAGCGCTTTAGACAAAATAGATTTTCGTGTTTGTGACGCAACAAATTATGATGAGCTAATAATGCTTAAAGGTGAAATCCCTTTTACCAAGGCAGTCGCCAATATGGCGATAATGGACATATCCGAAATCACTCCTCTTTTTAAGGCTGTTTACGATTTGCTTGATGAAAATGGCATTTTTGTATTTGCGACGCACCACCCTTGCTTTACATACGAAAATGAGGATTATTTTACAAGCTGTATAAATAAAGGTGTTGCAATTGAGGGACAGCCTGCGCTGCAAAACTACTATCATCGTTCAATTAGCGATATTTTGAATTTAGCATTTGCGACAGGATTTGTGCTTGACGGGTTTTACGAAGTGCCTTTTAGCGGTCAAACTGTGCCAATTATCATGACTATTAGACTTCGCAAGAGCTAAATAAGATATCTCCACTTGACTTTTGTCCCTTTTTATATTAAACTTAAACTCCAGTTAGCTATTTCTAACCAAGTTGATTTGGAGTATATAAATAAATTTGAAAGCAGGAAAATAACATGTCAGAACACAACCATTCACACACTTGCGGGTGTCATTCTCATTCTCATTCTCACTCTCATGGCCATGTCTGCTGCGGCAAGCACGTAAGCGTTAAGGATATAAGCGAAACAGAGCTTGATTTTTTAAAACACCTTTTGGAGTATAAATTTTTGCCAGTTTCAAGATTTATTGTAAAAAGTAGCAAAGAGCACGATTTTCAAAATATCGCACTCTCACCCGTGTTTATTATCGACACAAAAGACAGCATGGATCAAGTAAAAAATGTCGGCAAAAAACTTATACATTTAGAGGACCTAGGCTTAATTACTATAGACTACGACATACCACTTAAAGGCTATGCTTATGACGAGTACCATAAATCTGAAATCTATGCGTACTTTATAGACACCGTAAATGGTGCTAAAGAAAAAGAAGGTTTCCTTGGAGACACTCCGACTATTGAGTGCGGAAGCATTGCCCCGACCGAAAAATGCATTAAAATTTTAAACCAATAAAAAAAGCTGACGCAAATTGAGTAAAATCATTTGCGCCAGCTTTTTAAATTTTATTTATGTTTGTATCCTGTATAAATGCACATTATCATTGCAAAAACTGCAAGGTAAGACCAAAACTTATGTTGTTTCATCTTCATTCTCCTCCGATAGTTTAATTACATCTTCTTTTTTCATCACAGGCCTTGCCGACGTTACCGTCAGTGCCATTGTCGATGCATTGTGAAGCCACGCAGATGTCTCTGCCATAATCGCTCCAAAAATCCCAAGCCCGATTAACACCGTGTTAAACGATACAATAAATCCATATTGCTTGTATATTTTTTTCATGAGCCTTTTAGAAAGCCTGCGAATTTCGACTATTTTTGTAAGCTCATTTGAAATTACCGAAATGTCCGCAACTTCTCTAGCGATGTCGGAAGAACCGTTAAGCGTCAGTGAAACATCTGCAACACTAAGTGCAGGAGTGTCGTTTATTCCGTCACCTACCATTAGAATAGTTTTGCCCTGCGCCTTTAGTCTTTCAACTATCTCTGCCTTGCCGTCGGGCAGTATAGAGGCATAGTACTTGTCTATTCCAAGCAGTTCGCAGGTGTGCTTTGCGTTGCTTTCACCGTCACCTGTAATCATGATTACATTTTCTATTCCTTCTTCTCGAAGCTTATTTATAGTGCACTTTGCATCTACCCTAGGCGGGTCGTTTACACAGATTATTCCGAGAAGCTCATTATCCACAGCAAGATAAACTGCGCTGTCGTTTCCGATTTGCTCGTTTATCCACTGTTCTTTATCCGACGGACAAGGCACTTTTTCGTCTTCAAAAACAAAGTGCTTGCTTCCTATTACTGCGTGCTTGTTGTCGTAAATACTAGCTATTCCGTGTGCCACAATATACTCCACCTTGCCGTGTTTTTCTGGGTGATGAATATTTCTCTCTTTCGCCTCTTTCACAATAGACGATGCCACACTATGCGGGAAATGCTCTTCGAGACAAGCGGCGATTTTCAGCACATCATTTTCACTGTAATTTTCTGCGACTGGAATTATTTTTGAGACTTTAGGCACTGCGTTTGTCAGTGTTCCTGTCTTGTCAAAAACCACCGTGTCTACCTTTGATAAAACCTCAAGGTATTTTCCGCCTTTTACAAGCACCTCGTGGTTAACGCTCTCTTTTAGCGCCGAAATCATGGTAATAGGGGTCGTCAGTTTAATAGCGCAAGAAAAATCTACCATCAATACTGAAAGAGCCCTTGTTATACTGCGAGTAAGTGCAAGCGTTGCAAAGAAAAGGCCAAAACTTACCGGCACAATGTCGTCTGCTAGTCGCTCCGCCCTGCCTTGTACCAAAGCTTTTTCTTTTTCACCTGTGTCTATTAAATCTATTATTTTTGCAATTCTAGAGTCATTTTGCAGGCTTAACACCTGTATATCAATCTCTCCGTCTTCAAGTACCGTTCCAGCAAAAACCGTGCTTGAATTAAACTTATGCACAGAAATCGGTTCGCCAGTAATAGTTGCCTCGTTTATAAGCGCGTCACCGTTTACTATTGTACCGTCCATGGGTATTAAGCTACCTTTTCTTATACGAATGACATCACCCACAGCGACTGTTTTAAGGCTTACTTCGACTTCTTCCCCGTCTTTTATGAGCCATACCTTGTCTACGCTTATAGAAAGGCTTTGCGCCAAGGCGTGTTTTGCCCTAAGATTAGAATATTCAAGAAGCAAGTCAGAAAGGCCTAGCAAAAACATTGTAGACGAAGCTGTTTTGTATTTTCTTGACAAGAGCGACGCAGTTATCGCCGTGCCGTCTAAGACTTCTACATTAATTTTCCTCTTACCAAGCGACCTTAAACCACTCATTATATAAGGCACTGCACGCGAAACTGTATATAGCCTGCTAGGAAACGCCGGTAAAAACAAAGACCTTGCAAAATAAAGCGCACAGTGCTTTGCAATTTTCATCTTCATTTTTCTTTCAAGTATAACGGCTTTTTGCTCTTGTGAGGGCTTGCCGTCTTTAATATCGGACAGCGATAAGGACGATAAGGTATTTAGCACTACCTGTCTACTGTCTTTATTATTATATTTTATAAGCAACGACCCGTTTAAGTAATTCGCCGTGACATCTGTTACGCCACTTAAACAAAGGAGCAGTTCGGATATTCCGTAGCACTGCTCCTTTGATAAAATGTATTTTCCAAAACGAATTCTAAGTCGAGACGGCTTATCACATATTATGTGATACTTCATACGTTTCTCCCTTAAATTATTCCTCTGAGCATGCACAGCCTTCGCCACAAGCGCAATCATTTTTAGCTACTTCTTTAGCTTCTGCGCAAATGTCGTCTGCTTCTTCTTTAATGTTTACTGCAGTTTCTAAAACTTTATCTTTAAGCATTATACCGCCTGCTACACCTTTTACAGCTAGTTCACGAGCTTTTTTTGTTTTTAAAAAGCCTAGCACTGCCGCACCTGCAACTGCTCCTGCCGCAAAAATCCATTTTCTTTCTTTTGTTATCCAATTTATCATATAAATTACTCCTTTACTATAGAAATTTGATTTCATTATAACACTAAACCATTAGTTTTTCAACTCCAAAACCGCAGTTTTGCGATATTCCGACGGCGTGCGACCATAGCTTGTTTTAAATACCTTTGCAAATTTGCTGGTATTTATATAGCCTATACTATACGCAATTTCGCTTATAGTTTTATTAGTCGTCCTAATAAGGGTCTGGGCTTTCTTAATCTTGACGTGTCGTATATATCTTTTAGGAGGCATTCCAAAATTTTGCAAGTAAATCTGTCTTAATGTTGTCTCTGAAATATAAAGTATCTTTGCAATTTGTTTTTCTGTAAGTATAGTTTCAAGTAGGAGTCGCATTGAAATATTCAATGTCTTTTTTACTTCTTTACGCATTTACACCCTCAAATTTAAAAATAAAATTAAGGAGGAGCAATAGCCCCTCCCCTTGCTTTTTATAACTAAGCTAGTTTTTCTCCACAAGCTTTGCACTGTGCTTCTGCTTCGCTGTCTGGAGCTTCATTGCACATATATGTTTCAAGAGTTTTGGCTGTTGTTTCTTCTTCCCAGTTTCTCATCCACTCGCCATCTCCCCAGCCGTATGAACCAAATAGTAATACATTTGTATCAGCTAGGCTGTCTTTTACACTATCCCACATAGGTTGAAACTCTGTTTCTTCTAAAACTTCCGCTCCCATAGATGGGCAACCAAAAGCAATAGCTGTATAGTTTGCTACCATATCGTTTGTAAATGCATCAGAAGTCATCACATCAACCTGTGCACCTTTAGATTTTGCACCCTCGGCTATAAAATTCGCCATAGCCTCTGTGTTTCCCGTACCACTCCAATAAACGATTGCAACTTTACTCATAATAAAATTCTCCTTTAATTTTAAATATTAATTTATATATTTAGGCGACCAGTTGTTTTTTCACCGTCAACCTTAAAATATCTCGTCCTTCTTGCCACAATTTTTTATACACAGCCTTGCATTTGTCGTATTTTGCAAATTTCATCAAGGCTTCTTCTTTATTACCATACACTTTCCAGTATTTACAAAGGCTACAGTTTTGGCCTTTGTTGCAAATAAAACCCTCTACATCTTCGGGTGGATACCCTAAGAAAAGTCCGATTTCGTGCGGAAATTCGTCATACTCCTCAAGTCTTGAAATAAGTTTTTCTACCGCTTGTGAAGTGCTACACTCGTCATAGCCATACTGTGACAATATTTTCTTTGCAAGCGAGTTTTCCATATCTCTTTTAAGCATATTTTCTCTATAAAGATACATCAGCGCAGTGCTTTTGTTGCGCCTAACTATTTTAAGTAAAATATTTTTTTCTTCAAAGCCTTTAGATAGCTCGTCAATTTTTCTAACCAGCACGTCTAGGTCTTTATATTTTACCGTAAAAAGACTGCCCGTTTTTACACCTGCTAAGGTCGGCGAGCAGTGCTCTATTATCGCTTTTTCCAAAATCATAAATTACATGGCTCCCAAAATGTTTTTAAGTGCAGAAAGTGAGCTAGAGTGACAACGCTCTACCCTTGCCTTGCATCTTTTTGCCTCGCAATTTGCACAAGCTACAAGCTTGTGGGAAACAGTATTTGTAAATAGAATTATCATGTCAGGAGAGCCAAATTTTCCTCTGACATCACCTTTCATCTTTGTAAAAACTTTCGCCTTGCATCCGTACGCCTTGCAAGTATCTATATATCTTCTTTCCATACATTCATTTCCGCCAACTATTACAACACTCATAGTAAATCTCCTTATCTTGCAGGTTAGCTTTAGCTAACCCATGTGTTTAAATTAAACCGCCCAAAAAGGCGGGAACGAAGTTAGCTTTCACTAACCGATACAATTAATATAACCCAAATCATCAATTTTGTCAATAGTAAATCTAAATTTTATTTTATAAAAATTTTATAAAATAAACCCAAGCAATTGTCGCTATAGTGTTTTTGGAGCTTTTGCATCTCATATAATTCTAAGATGTAAAATAAAAAAGAGCTATGAGAAAACGCAAACACTTCGTTTTAATCACAGCTACTTTATATCATTTCAAATTAGTCGACAATCGCTTTAGTTATCATTTTCTTTTGCAATTGTCAATGTATACTCGTGCAAGTCCTCGTAAAATTCTTGGTGATTTTCTGGAAATCCGCCACTGGCACTTGCCGATACAGTCGTCTCGTCCGAAAACTCTATATAAATTGACGTAATTTCGGTATCCATTGCACCCTCATAAGCTTCACTTTGAAATCCGTCCCAAGAATATATGTCGTGCTTTTCACATATTTTTGCGATTTCTTCAAAAACAGCCTCGTCGACGTTTTTTTCGGATTTAACATGTGAGTCTTCTGCGCCCTCACTAAAGTCGAAATATGTTTCAAAATCAAAGCTAATCGCCCCGCTATTTCGCTCTCTTATTTCAACATTATACGAACCCGCCATGGGGTTTTGGTAAGAAAATCTAAATCTAGTCATGGTCAAAACTTCCTCTATCTCAACATCGCTTTGGGATATAATCTCTTCATCACCACAGCCGACAACGAAAATTGTCGACAATAATAAAAGTATTGCCACTGCTTTTTTCATTATGCCCTCCATAAAAAAACTAGCTAAGTTCTTTTTTTAAGTTTTCGATTGCTTCTTTGTCGCCACTGTCTATGCTAGCCCTTATTTCCTCTTGCTTTTTCACGTCTATTTTGTATCTAAGAGAAAAAAGTATGCCAAAAATCATTATAAACAGAGGCGCAAGACAAATTACGACCCTTATAGCCATTTGTGCCGACTCGGGTTGTGAGACGAGTTTTTCGGCGCCTGCCACTTGCTCCCTAAAGTCAAAAATTCCAAGCACCGCCATGACCGCCGAAAGGCCTATCGCCTGTGCCACTTTGTTTATGAAATTCACAAAACCGCTTATTGCGCCCTCGCTTCTTTGCCCTGTCACAAGTTGTGAGGCGTCTACTACATCGCCAAACATAGCGTGAGGCACAAGCCCCGGACCGCTAATTCCAAAGCCTATAACCACGGCTAAAATTATTACCACAATATCGGGTGCGCCGGGTTGTAGCGTAAACAGTGCTATACCTGTTATTATCCAAATAACCGCGCCAAAACGATACGCAAAAGCCTTGCTTTTTTTACCTATTAACCATAGATAAAACGGAAGCGCTACTATTTGTGTGGCAAACATACTGCCAGCTCCTATAAGACCTAGCGCCGAGCTTCCACCAGATGCCGTGACATCTCTGGCTATGTAAAAATCGATATAAAAGAAGAATAACGAGCTCATAATCGCCATTGTCATTTGAAGTGTAAGAAGCATACCCAAATACTGCCTAAATGGTTTCACTTTTAAGAATTTCGTAAATTCGTCAAATCTAAACTTCCTTTTTATTGGAGGAGTTATTATTTGCTCTCTTGCACAAAGTCCTGTAATTAGTACCGACACACCAAAAAGCACGCCAAAAGCCAAGCTCATCACGATATATCCATCGTTGCCGTCAAATGCACTTACTATCATACCGGGAACGGCTACACAAAGTATGGATGAAAAAATGCTAAAAGCTAGCCTTATAGAGTTTGCCGACGCCCTGTCTTTATAATTGTATGTAAGCTCCGACGACAAAGACCCATAGGGTATCATAACCATGGTTTGAACCGTGCAGAAAAAGATATAGGACAAAAGCACGCACAAGACCCTGAGTATTTCGCTTTCCATAGAAAACGGGTAAAACATTAGGAACATCGCCAAAACAATTAACGGCGATGCTATGATGAGATAAACCCTGCGCTTGCCAAACCTTTTATTTTTTGTGGCATCAGAAATTCTGCCCATAAGCGGGTCGCTCACGGCGTCCCAAACCCTTGCGATAAACATTATAAAGCCTATCCAAAAAGGAGAAATCCCCACTGCAAGCGCCAAAAAACCGGGATATAAAAAGTTTACAATGTTAAAAGACCCTCCGCCAAAAAGGTCAGAGGCGGCAAAGGCTAATTTATTGCCCATGGTGAGTTTTTTATGTTTATCCATATCTATTTCCTCCCAAGAATTATTTAGTATAATTTTAACACAAAGCTTAACAAGCTTCAATGCTTTTGTAATTAATAATTAATAGGCGTGGTTTGAGTGTTTAAAACGCAAAAAAAATACAGCAACTTAGCTGTATTTTTTTGCGTCAGCGTATCAATAAACTCCAGTGGCAAAAAATATTGCATAAAAGGGGAAGTATAAAGAAACTTTTTTTATCACAAAAAGTTTCCTCTTTTGCCCCTTTGTGGCAAAATTCACCTTCAAAAATGCTCTTCTAAGGATAAGATTTCGTTTTCTGCGGAAAACGACTCAGGGCGCTGCCCTAAGTACCCGAAATCTTTTGAAAAAGATTTATTAAAACTTTTACTTTCGTCAAAATAACAAATCACTATAGCTTTTTTGCGTTTTGCTCTTTTAATAATTCGATTTTATCCTTATCAAGTTGCTATGCTTTAATACCTCGTCGGCTATGTATGCGCCTAGTATTTTTGCGCCTTTTTCATTTGTGTGTATTCCGTCGTAGAAGTGCTGTCCTCCACTTGTTGGCTCGTCGAACATCAACCCACATAAGATAGTGTCTATAAACAGTGTGCTTTGATAGTCCGACACCGTTTTAATATATGTCCTAAGGGTTTTAGGCACATATGGGTCGGTGTATGGCAGTGCTGTGTAGTTTGGCGCACACCAAAATATTACCGCTCTTGGGTACTTTGCGCGCAGTTTTTCTGTTGCCCACCTCATGGCACTTGGTATGTTTTGTCTTGTTAAATCTTCAAGCGCAACCATCCTTCTAGGCTCGGTTTCGGTTTGCAGTGTAAAATATTGCGCCCTCATAAGTCCGTCGTCCATTTGCAAATCAAGTCCCTTAAATACATCGTTTACCATCGCCGAAATTATTATTAACTTAGGATCTCCGTAGTCCTCGGGATTTCTCAAAACCTTTTCAACCTGATTGCTTATGGTATTTGAAGTCTCGACGCTTTCCATCGGATTTCCGTCTAGCACTGTGCCCTCTTTGTCCATCAAAGTAGCACCTGGCAAGGCGGCTGAGTAAATATTGCAACCTGTGATAGCCGAAAAATAAGTCCTCCAGCCCACGCTTCCAGTCTGCGCTACCTGACTGTCGCCAAGAAGCAGGGCGTCAAAGTTTTTTAGCGGAATATCTTTTTCTACCACCACGCTTTCCGTTATCACCTGTGCCGGTATCGCTTCTGTCTCTATATCGCTTGAAAAATCCTCGCCTAAAATAGTCTTGTTTTTCCTCTCATTGACAGCTATGCTTATTTGATTAGTAAAATAAACATGCTCTCCTATTTTCCATTTGAACTCCATTGTCGGCAGGGTTAGTTTTTCTTTAAACTTCAAACTGTCGGATTGGGTCATTGGAAACACCACTGCCGTCACCCCGTCAACAACTTTAAACTCAATATCAGAAAGTTCCCATACCTTGTGAGTTTCAAGCTGCGAAAGCTGTCCTACTGCGTAAGTTATAGAAACCGTGTCTATAAGTTTATCGAGTTTTAGTACAATCGGATTATTGCTTCCCTGTATTATCATTTGTTACCCCTTTCTGTAAATTGTCGGCTGATTTGAGTATATACTAGCACGGAAATTGTGATTGTCAATATTTTTCACCCGATATTTTTAAAAACTTGCCATTTTAAGGTTTTTTGTGTTATAATTATGTTAATGCTTTAACAAACGAAAGGGGTATGATTTATGAGAGCAGTTTTATCGGTAATAGGAAAAGACACAGTAGGTATTTTGGCAAAAGTCAGCACGGTTTGTGCGCAGTATAACGCAAATGTAACAGACGTTACCCAATCGGTTTTGCAAGATGTTTTTGCAATGATTATGCTAGTTGACACCTCAAAGCTCAAAGGTAGCTTCACAGAGCTTTCTGACGCAATGGAGGGCTTAGGAAAAGAGCTTGGATTGTCAATTTACGTCATGCACGAAGATATTTTTAATGCTATGCACAAGATTTAAGGTGAGACTATGATAAATGTTTATGATATATTAGAAACTATAAAAATGATACAAGACGAATGCCTAGACATACGAACTATAACTATGGGAATTTCGCTTTTAGACTGTATAGACAGCGATATTGAAAAGGCCTGTAAAAAAGTCTATGACAAAATCACAACAAAGGCAAAAGACCTTGTAAAAGTCGGTGAAGAACTCGAAAAAGAGTATGGCATTCCCATTATAAATAAAAGAATTTCCGTCACGCCTATCGCCATAATTTCGGCGGCTTGTGGGCAAAGCCCTGTGCCATTTGCAAAGGCTATGGACGAGGCGGCAAAAGCAGTTGGAGTTAATCTAATCGGTGGATACTCTGCCCTTGTGCAAAAGGGATTTTCCGCAGGTGACATAGAGCTTATCAACTCTATTCCTGAGGCATTGTCGGTGACTGAGCGAGTTTGCTCTTCTGTAAATGTCGGCTCAACAAAGACAGGTATAAACTTAGACGCCTGTAAACTAATGGGCGAAATAGTAAAGAAATCGGCAGAACTCACGGTAGACAGCGCCTGCTTTGGTGCGGCAAAACTTGTTGTGTTTTGTAATGCCGTCGAGGACAACCCATTTATGGCTGGAGCGTTTCATGGTGTTGGTGAACCCGACTGCATGATAAACGTGGGCGTGTCGGGCCCTGGTGTTGTAAGGGCGGCGCTTGCTAAATATCCCGATGCAAACATAAGTGAAATTGCCGACATAGTAAAGAAAACTTCGTATAAAATTACAAGAGTAGGTCAACTCATAGGCGTTGAAGCTTCTAAAAGGCTTGGAATTCCTTTTGGTATAGTGGACTTGTCTCTTGCACCTACTCCGGCAGTTGGCGACAGCGTTGCACATATTTTGGAGGAAATAGGCCTTGAACAGTGCGGAACTCACGGAACAACTTGTACCCTAGCGCTTTTAAACGATGCCGTAAAAAAAGGTGGAGTAATGGCTTGTTCAAAAATAGGTGGACTTTCGGGCGCGTTTATTCCAGTGTCGGAAGACGCAGGAATGATAGCAGCCGCAAAAAGTGGCTCACTTAGCATAGACAAGCTAGAGGCTATGACCGCGGTTTGCTCTGTTGGACTTGACATGATAGTAGTCCCAGGCGACATCACCACCGACACCATAGCGGCGATTATCGCAGACGAGGCGGCAATAGGCATGGTAAACAACAAAACCACTGCGGTAAGAATTATCCCAGCAATTGGAAAAGACGTGGGCGAAGAACTAGATTGGGGAGGCCTTTTTGGCTGTGGCCCTGTAATGAAAATAAACCCAAATTCCCCATCAAAATTCATAAATAGAGGCGGACAAATTCCTGCACCTCTTCACAGCTTAAAAAACTAAGGAGCAATATAAAATGGTAGTATCAAGGGCAAAAGATAATAAATATACAACAGAAATCACCATAGGCGAAAACTCTCAAATAAGGCCTATCTACTGTGGTCAACCCGCAGAAGTTGGAGGCCTCGGCACCGACTTTAGGCCTAATCAACTGGTTTTAGCTGGGTATGTTTCATGCCTTAGCGTGAACGTTCGTCACGCACTCATGGTCGACAATATAGAGTTTGAAGACGTTATAATTTCTGCCGACATGAATAACGACGAAGAAGGCGTGAGCAAGATTTACACAAAAATTGAAATCATCGCCGATTTAGACGAGGAAGTAAAGAAAAAATACATAGAGAAAGCAAAAAACTGCTACGTTAAACAAATTTTGTCAAACGAAAAACAGTTTTTTGATATGGAGTAATTTAATTAAAAAATCCGAAGGATTTTCACCACAATTCTACATTCTACATTCTCAATTCTCAATTAAAAAAGAGCCTCACGGCTCTTTTTTAATTATTCAGGCAGTGCACTAGCACTGCTTTTTGTGCGTGTAGACGGTTTTCTGCTTCGTCAAAAATCGGGTCTGCGTTTGCCTCAAACACTTTTGCGGTGATTTCCTCTTCTCTGTGAGCCGGTAGGCAGTGAAGTACAATAGACTCTTTGTTTGTGACCGCTACCATTTCGTCGTTTATGCAGTAGCCTTTAAACGCTTCCATTCTTTTTGCGGTCTCTTCCTCTTGACCCATAGATGTCCACACGTCTGTGATTAAGACGTCGGCGCCTTTTGCGGCCTCCATCGGGTCGGTGCAAATAGAAAAAGTATCATAGGCGCTTGCAAACTCTAAAATCTCTTTTGGTGGGTTGTAGTCAGTAGGGCAAGCAACACTCACTGTCATTCCAACTTTTAAGCCACCGACAATAAGCGAGTTCATCATGTTGTTTCCGTCGCCTATAAAGCACATTTTTATTCCGTCAAAACTGCCTTTATATTCTCTTATAGTCATTAAATCTGCCAAAACTTGACAAGGATGCGCAAAGTCTGTCAGTCCGTTTATTATCGGAATAGAACCATAAGTCGCAAGGTCCTCTACCTCTTTTTGCTCGAAAGTTCTAATCATAATTCCGTCTAAGTAGCGCGACAATACCCTTGCAGTGTCCTCAACTGGCTCGCCTCTGCCGATTTGCAAGTCTCTTGATGACAAAAACAGCGCGTGACCACCGAGTTGGTTCATGCCCACTTCAAAAGATACCCTTGTTCTTGTCGAAGCTTTCGCAAATATCATTCCCAAGGTTTTGCCTTTTAAGTGATGATGAGTTATGCCGTGTTTTGTTTCATATTTAAGCTGGTCTGCAAGGTTTAGCACTTCGATAATTTCCTCTTTGTCCCAGTCCAAAAGTTTTAATAAATGTTTCATAAAATACTCCTTTTTTTAATTTAGAATTGAGAATGCATAATGGAGAATTAATGTTCACGACTTCGTCGCATTTTAATTTAAAGAAAATGCTTTGCATTTTCCACCACAATTCTCAATTCTCAATTCTTAATTATCTCTCTAAAAATCTCAAGCCCCTTGTCTATTTCCTCATAACTTATATTAAGCGGTGGTAAAAGTCTTACCATGTCTTTTGCTGTAAGCACTAAAAGCCCTGCTTTTGCACAGGCTAAAAGCACCTCTTTTGCCGTTTTTGTTTTAAGTTTTATGCCTATCATAAGTCCCTTGCCACGTGTTAATTCTACTTCGTCCATGGCGTTTAGCTTGTCAAAGAAATACTCGCCTTTTTTTACAACTTCATCTAAAAAGCTTTGTTTTGCCACTGTATTTACCACATATAATGCGCCTGCACAAGCAACTGGATTTGCTCCATATGTCGTGCCGTTGTCTCCTGGTACAAATATATCTTTTAGCTCTTTGCTAACTATGCAAGTAGATATTGGAAGTCCTCCGCCTAGTCCTTTTGCACTTGTAATTACATCGGGTTTTACACCCATGCCTATGCTGTCAAAAAAACTACCTGTTCGTCCTATTCCTGTTTGAACCTCGTCGGCAATTAGCAGTATTCCTTTTTCGTCGCAAAACGCTCTTACTTCTTTTAAGTAAGTTTCATCAAGCGGATTTACCCCGCCCTCGCCTTGCACACATTCTAACATTACGCCACAAACTTCGTCTGTATAGACCGCTTTTAGTGCCTCAATGTCGTTTGCTTTACAGTGTATGAATCCTTCTGTAAGCGGTAGAAACTCTACGTGGAAAACGTCTTGACCCGTTGCCGCAAGCGTTGTTAAGGTTCTGCCGTGGAAAGAATCATACAGGGTTATAATTTTATTTGCGTTTTTTGCTTTTCCGTGTTTTCTTGCAACTTTTATTGCACATTCATTGGCCTCACAACCTGAATTCACAAAAAAACATGCGCCCATATCGGTATTTTCTATCAAGACTTTTGCAAGCTCTGATGCGACTGGGCTGTAGTAATAGTTGCTAACATGTTGAAGCTTTGCCACCTGTTCTGTTACGTTTGCTGTCCAGCCTTCGTCGCAAAAACCAAGAGAATTTACGCCTATACCGCTTGTAAAGTCTATATAATTTTTTCCGTCTACATCGGTGCAGCGAGAGCCTTTGCCACTCTCAATCGCAACATCAACCCTGCTAAAACTTTGCAAAATATAATCTTTGTCCATTTGTTTTACTTGATTAAACATAATAACCTCCATAATTATAGTTAATAATTAATAGTTAATAGTTAATAAGTGTGGTGAAAAATGCAGGCATTTTTTATTAAAACACGCCAAAGGCGTGAACCTCCATTATTAATTATTCATTATTAATTATTAATTTTTAATAAAACATCGTTCCAACACCCTCGTCGGTGAATAACTCTATTAGTATCGAATGTGGTTCTCTTCCGTCTATTATCGTTGCCCTTTCGACACCTTGCCTTACTGCGTCTACACAGCAGTCTATTTTTGGTATCATTCCGCCGGCTATTACCCCGTCTTTTTTAAGCTTCATGACTTCGCTCACATTTAGTGCTGGAATTAGTGTGCTCTCGTCGTCTTTATCTCTTAAAAGACCTTTAATATCGGTCATAAGTATTAGGTTTTTCGCCTTTATTGCAGAGGCGATTTTACCAGCTGCAACGTCTGCATTTATGTTGAACACTTCGCCGTTTTCTCCTGCCGCTATGCTCGAAATAATTGGAATATATCCACCTTTTTCGGCATTTTCGATTACCTCGGTATTCACTTCATAAACCTCGCCAACAAAGCCTAAGTCGTCGCCGTTATCAAGTTTTTTTGCCTTTAAAAGCGAGCCGTCAAGACCGCAGAGACCGATGGATTTTCCGCCTGCATTTTCTATTAGTTGCACCAAGTCTTTGTTCACTTTTCCCGCAAGTATTTGCTGTACTATGTCCATGGTTTCCTTGTCGGTGTAGCGCATACCGTTTACAAATTTTGCCTCTTTGCCAATTTTTTGTAGCATAGAGTTTATTTCAGGTCCTCCACCGTGCACCAGCACAACATTAATTCCCACAAGTTGCATAAGCACGATGTCGCTTATTACCGCCGCCTTAAGCTCCTCGCTTATCATTGCGTTACCGCCGTATTTTACGACTATAGTTTCGCCTGTGTAATTTTTAATGTAAGGAAGCGCCTGCACGAGCACATGCGCTCTATCGCTGTTTGAAATATTCATATTTTCCTCCTCTTAGGTTCTATAGTCGCCGTTTATTTTTACATAATCATAAGTCAAATCACAGCCAAAAGCCGTTGCTTTTTTGTCGCCGTCGTTTAGATTTACGACTATTTTAATCTCTTCTTCTTTTAAAACTTCTTTGCCGAGTTCTTCGCTAAAGTCAATGCCTGCACCGTTTTTACAAACCTCAAGTTTGCCACCAAAGCTTTCAAAACTCACATCAATTTTTGTTACGTCAAGCTCTACACCGCTGTAGCCGATTGCACATAAAACCCTGCCCCAGTTTGCATCTTCGCCAAACATTGCAGCCTTTAATAGGCTAGAACAGATTACAGATTTCGCTACTTTTCTTGCAGTTTCTTTCTCGCTTGCGTTTGTTACGTCGCAAATAATAAGTTTTGTCGCACCCTCGCCGTCTCTTGCCATTAGCATAGAAAGTTTTGTGCAAACAAAGGTTAGCGCCTCTAAAAAGATTTTAAAATCTTCTGCTTCTTCGGTGATTTCTTCGTTTTCTGCCATGCCATTTGCCATTATTGTAAGCATGTCGTTTGTCGATGTGTCACCGTCTACACTCACCATGTTAAAAGTGTCGTCCGCCGTAAGTTTCACCGCTTTTTGCAAAAGTTCTTTTGATATTTTGCAGTCGGTAGTGACAAAACAAAGCATGGTCGCCATGTTTGGGTGTATCATACCACTGCCCTTTGCCATGCCGCCTATAGTGACTGTTTTAGAGCCTATTTCAACACTTACTGCACATTGTTTATCGTAAGTGTCGGTGGTCATTATCGCCGTTGCCGCCTTTGTGTTTCCCTTGGAGCTAAGCCCATTTACCAATTCTTTCATGGCTTTTTCGATAGGCTCTATTGGTAGCACCTGCCCTATAACACCTGTAGATGCGACTATCACATCTTCTTTATTTATTCCTGTTTTATCTGCCACTAATTGGCACATTTTTTGGGCTTTTTCCACTCCGTCGGCATTGCAAGTGTTTGCGTTGCCACTGTTACAGATAAGTGCTCTTATATTGCCGTTTTCTATGTTCGCTTTTGTTACGTCTAGCGGTGCGCCTTTAACTAAATTTTGCGTATAAACCGCCGCCGTGGTACAAATCTCTTCGCTGTATATGAGTGCTAGGTCAGGTTTTGTCGCATTCTTTTTAATTCCTGCCAAAACTCCGTTTGCTGAAAATCCCTTTGCGGCACAAACGCCACCGTCTACTCTAGTCATATTTTCACGTCCTCGTTTTTTCTGTATAAAGCCTTGATATTTTGATAATTTATCGGTTCGTATGTTAACGTTGTAAAATTTGATATTTCCGAAAGTGCTCCGATAAGCGGTATGTTTTTTAGCTCTTTGTCTAAAATAGTCTCACTTATTGCCCCCGCAATATCGTCTACAAAAACCACTAAAATATCTCTCGTAAAATATTTTTCAATTTCAGTATTTACAGGTCCTGTTACGTTTAATTCGTTGTGAAGTTTTGCAAGCTCACTTTGCGCTTTTACAAGTGCATTTTCCCTTGTTTTAATGTCATTTGCACAAATTGCCTCGTTTATTAGCTCCTTTATTTTTGGGTCGATATCAAGTTTTTTAAACCCAGTACCAAACCATTTGCTGTAAGGCGCATATTGTTTCTTATATAAAAAACAAAGTCTAATGAGTCTTTCACATATCCTTGCACAAACAAGTCTTGAACCTAGCTCGTCACCCACATCGGAACATCTTTTTGTAAATGCCTGTTCCTCGCCAATTAAAGACCAGTTCGAGGCTAAAAGATAGCGCCACACGTCCTCGGGATAATATTTAAACGGCAAAAGCCTTTCGGATAAATTTAAGTCATCTTTAAAGATCTTACCGCTGTTTAATCCTAAAAGTTTGTTTTGGCAAATGGCAAGCCAGTCGATAGCGCTTAGCGCCTCTTTACCCGTAGTTCCCACAAAATCCATGAAATACTCGTCTATAGTGTAAATAAAAACTAATGGAGAAACCTCTTCGCTCTCTTCCATTATGCGCATTCCGCCGCCGTCGGGGTTAGAAAAATTCACGGGATAGCCCTTGTATTTGCTAGGAAAATTTTCCCCTAAAACCTTTAAAATTTCTTCTTTCAAATGTATGTCCTCGTCGCTTAAAAACAGCTGAAAGCTAGGTCCCCACATATGGTCACTCGACACTTCATCGTCATAGCCTAAAACGTCGGAGCCTGAACCAATTTTTGCCGCACTGTATTTTAATTTTGGAAAATTTTCGCCTAAAATTGGTTTTGCAATCTCATTAAAAAAATCCTCACAAAGCGCAAGTCCCTTAATAAAATCCATTTAAAAGCCTCCTTAAAACGCAGGTGGTATTAGTTTTAAACCTTCGTTTTCATCAAAGTCACACACTATATTCATGTTTTGTATCGCCTGCCCCGCGGCACCTTTTACCATGTTGTCTATTGCGCCTATTGCTATAAAGGTCGAGGTGCTCTCGTCTACAAAAATTGACACGTCGCAAAAATTTGTGTACTTAATATTGTGGATATCCGCAGATTTTCCGTCTTCTAAAAGCCTCACAAAGTACTCGTCTTTGTATGCTTTTTCATACACTTCTCTTAAGTTCTGTTTTGTTACGTTTGGTTTAAGTCTAGCGTAACAAGTTGCGAGTATTCCGCGGTTTATAGGAAGCAAATGAGGAACAAAAGTCACTTTTACATTGTCGCTTGACACTTTGCTAAGGCTTTGTTCTATCTCGGGAGTATGCCTGTGGTTTGCCACTTTATACGCCGCCATACCTTCGTTTAAATCGGGATAATGTGTCGTTTGCGAGGGGCTTCTGCCCGCTCCTGTAACACCTGATTTACAGTCGGCGATAATTCCTGTAGTCTCTATAAATCCAGCCTTTAGCGCAGGAGCTAAAGAAAGTGGAACGACTGTTGTGTAGCAACCTGGATTTGCGATTATTTTCTTGCCTTTAATCTCGTCTCTAAAAAGCTCCGGAAGTCCGTAAACCGCTTTTTTATGTAGCTCTTTATCGTCGAATTTTCCGCCGTACCATTTTTCATATTCCTCTTCGCTCTCTAGCCTAAAGTCGGCACCGAGGTCTATAAATATTTTATTTTTTTCATTACATTCTTTTGCAAGCTCTTGAGACAGCCCGTGTGGAAGTGCTGCAAAAACTACGTCTGCTACTGCCACTGCTTCGTCCTGTGTTACACATACCATGTCACACATAGAAAGAAAAGCAGGGTACACATCACTCATTTTTTTTCCTAGAAAACTCACCGAACTTACGGCACTGAGTTCCACTTTTTCATGCGCCATAAGCAGTCTACAAAGCTCTGCGCCTGCATAGCCTGTCGCTCCTATTACCGAAACTTTTAACATAATTCTTCAATCCTTTTTTTCATAAGTTCACATTCTTTTTTTACATTTGTGGGAGCCGGACCTCCTAGAGAGGTCCTGTCATTTAGGCATTTATCCAAATTAATAAATTCATATACATCTTCCGTAAATTCGTCACAAACATTTTTATAATCCCCAAAAGAAAGCGTTTCTAAGTCTACGCCTTTTTCTATGCAAAGTGCAACGAGCTCCCCAGTAATTTTATATGCATCACGAAAAGGAGTGCCTTTTTGCGATACCAAGTAATCGGCACAGTCGGTCGCGTTAATAAAGCCACCAGCCGCCGCTTTTCTCATATTTTCTTTGTTGACTTTCATGGTCTCCACCATTGGAATAAGCGGTGTAAGACAAAGTTTTAGTGTGTCTACAGCATCAAAAGTTGCCTCTTTATCCTCTTGCATGTCTTTGTTATACGCAAGGGGTAGACCTTTCATCATGGTCAAAAGCGCTGTCAAGTCGCCTATTACCCTGCCAGATTTTCCTCGAATTAGCTCTGTTATGTCAGGATTTTTCTTTTGTGGCATAATGCTTGAACCAGTCGAGAAAGCATCGTCCAGTTCGACAAACTTAAACTCCCAAGAGCACCACAAAATAACCTCCTCAGAAAATCTTGAAAGATGCACCATACAAAGCGATATTGCAAATGCAATTTCCGCACAAAAATCTCTGTCTGACACACCGTCAAGGCTGTTTCTTGTAGGACCTTTAAAACCCAAAAGCTCTGCTGTAAGCTCACGGTCTATTGGATATGTCGTACCCGCCAACGCACCCGAGCCTAGCGGAGAGTAATTCATTCTTTGAAAAGCATCGAAAAGTCTTTCTATGTCTCTTAAAATCATTTCACAATAGCATAAAAGGTGATGTCCAAAGCTTATTGGCTGTGCTCTTTGCAGGTGAGTATAGCCCGGCATAACCGTGTCGCTATGTTCTAACGCCTTGTCGTTTAGCACCTTGCAAAAATCTATCAAAAGTCCCATGAGTATGTCACATTCTTTTCTAAGATACATTCTTACGTCTAGGGCAACTTGGTCGTTTCTGCTTCTTGCCGTGTGTAGTCTTTTGCCTGCATCGCCAATTCTGCCAGTCAGTTCTGCCTCTATAAAGCTGTGAATATCCTCGGCGTTTGGATCTATCATGAGAGTTCCCGCTTCAATTTCGTCGAGCATTTTTGTTAGCTCTTTAGAAATTTTCTCGCTGTCTTCCTCCGATATTATCCCGCACTTAGAAAGCATATAAGAATGTGCTATACTACCCGTGATATCCTCTTTATACATTCTGCTGTCTATATTGATAGACGAGTTAAAGTCATTAGTTTTTTCATCGATTTCCTTAGAAAAACGACCCTTCCAAAGTTTCATATATTCTCCTTAATTTAATTGAGAATTGAGAGTGTAGAATGGAGAATTAAGGTTCACGCCTGTGGCGTGTTATAATTAAAAAACGCTTTGCGTTTTCACCACAATTCTCAATTCTCAATTATATAATTCTCAATTACTTCCCGTTTTTTTGTGCCCAAACTTTTACTGGTAGACCAAATAGGTTTATAAAGCCTTGTGAATCTTTTTGGTCATATACTTCGTCCTCGTCAAATGTTGCGATTTCCTCGTCGTATAGTGAGTAAGGTGAAGTCACGCCTGCATCTATAATATTGCCTTTATAAAGTTTCATTTTAACATCGCCTGTAACAGTTTGTTGAGTGTTGTCTACAAATGCTGTTAGAGCCTCTCTTAGAGGAGTAAACCACTGGCCATTGTATACTAGGTCGGCAAATTTTAGGCCGATTTGTTGTTTGTAGTGATAAGTCTCACGGTCTAGGCAAAGCTCTTCAAGTTTATTATGTGCATGGTACAAAATTGTTCCGCCTGGAGTTTCGTAAACACCTCTTGATTTCATACCCACTAGTCTGTTTTCTATTATATCGGCAAGTCCTATTCCGTTTTTACCGCCTACTTCGTTTAATGCCTCTACAAGCTCTGTAGCAGACATTTTCTCGCCGTTTATAGCGTAAGGCACGCCTTTTTCAAATGAAAGTGTGATGTAAGTAGGTGCGTCAGGTGCCATTTCAGGAGAAACAGACATCTCTAGGAAGCCTTCTTTATTATATAGAGGTTCGTTGTTTGGATTTTCAAGGTCCATACCCTCGTGTGATAGATGCCATAGGTTTTTATCTTTTGAGTAGTTAGTCTCTCTGTTGATTTTTAGTGGAATATTGTGTGCCTCGGCATACTCAATTTCTTCGTCTCTTGATTTTATGTCCCACTCTCTCCAAGGAGCAATTATCGCCATGTCTGGTGCAAAAGCTTTTATTGTAAGCTCAAAACGAACTTGGTCGTTACCTTTACCTGTGCAACCGTGGCAAATAGCATCGGCACCCTCTTCAAGTGCTATTTCAACTATACGTTTTGCAATGATAGGTCTTGCAAAAGATGTACCTAAAAGATATTTGTTTTCATATACTGCGCCTGCTTGCATTGTTGGATACACATAATCTGTGATAAACTCTTCTTTTAAATCTGCAATATAAAGTTTTGAAGCACCTGTTGCAATCGCTTTTTCTTCTAGACCCTCAAGCTCTGTTCCTTGTCCAACATCGCCCGATACCGCAACTACCTCGCAGTTGTTGTAGTTTTCTTTAAGCCATGGAATAATGATAGAAGTGTCAAGTCCTCCTGAATATGCAAGTACTACTTTTTTTATATCTTGTTTTGTTTTAGCCATAATTAAAATCTCCTTTGTAAATTATTATATAATGCTATTATACACCTTTTATGCAAAAAATCAACTGTTATTTGCATAAATATACTCACTTTTTGCATAATGCACAAATTACAGTGTAAAAAAATGCACCAGACACTAATGTTTATAGTATTTCGCTTAATTTTTCCTGTTCTGTATAGCTAACTCCGACAAAACGGAAGCTTTGTATTTGCAAAACCCAAACAATGTTCTTGACAAATATATGTAATAACTATATAATTTAAAAGCAGTTGAATATAGACTAAATTGATATACATTTAAAAATATACAATTTATATACATTATGAAATGGAGTGAGTGCTGTGGCGTTGTTAGAACTTACAGGAATTACAAAAAGCTTTAAAGACACACATGTTCTAAAAGGAATAGACTTAAAGGTAGAGGCGGGCGAGTTTGTCACGCTTTTGGGCTCTTCTGGTTGTGGAAAAACCACCACGCTTAGAATAATATCGGGACTAGAGACACCCGACAGCGGAACTGTATGTCTAAATGGTGAGGACATCACCGCTTTTGTTCCAAACAAAAGAGACGTAAACACGGTTTTTCAAAACTACGCACTTTTCCCACATATGAACGTAGAGGCAAATGTCGGATATGCCCTTAAAATAAGAAAAGTAAAAAAATCTGAAATTAAAGAGAGAGTTCGCGAGGCTTTAGAGATAGTTCAGCTTTCCGAATACGCAAAGCGTATGCCCTCTGAGCTTTCAGGCGGACAAAAACAAAGGGTTGCAATTGCAAGAAGCATTATAAACAGGCCAAAAGTTTTGCTTTTAGACGAGCCTTTAGGAGCACTTGACTTACAACTAAGACGCCAAATGCAACTTGAGCTTAAAAGACTACAAAAAAAACTTGGCATTACATTTATATATATAACTCATGACCAAGAGGAAGCCCTAAATATGTCGGACACCATTGCGGTGATGAAAGACGGCGTGTTTGAGCAACTTGGAACACCTACACAAATTTACGACTCACCGCAAACCGCCTATGTTGCAAAATTCGTAGGCTCGGCAAATATAATAGAAGGCACGGCAAAGGCAATAAGCGAAAATTCAATTTTTGCCGAAGTCTTGATTGAGACTTCAAGCGGTAGATTTACGGTTTTAAAAAGAGAGTTCGATATTAAAGAGGGCGACAAAGCACTCGTTGCCGTTAGAAGCGAACAAATTGTTTTGGCTTTAAACGACATTGACCATCAAGAGGGACTTTTGGGTACTGTCATAGAAAAAACTTTCTCGGGCGGTATGCTAAGAATAGAAGTGAAGCTTGCCGACGGCACATCGGTTGTCGCAAGTAGGCACGGAATAGACTCAAGCCTTAAAGTAGACGACGAGGTAAGACTGACTTTTGCAACAGAAAACGCAGTCCTCGTAAGTGAATAAGGGGGGCGCAAATGGAAAAAAATAAATTACTAAAAAAAGACGGCGCCTACAAACTATCTGTTTTGCCAATGTATATTTTCACACTCATATTTGTACTTGGTCCTATAATATACATGTTTTACCTCAGTTTTCAAACGAGGGCAGAAACTTGGGGAATAGTAAACGAATTTACAACTCAAAACTATATAGACATTTTCCAACCTGTTTATCTGCAAACTTTTTGGGAGTCCATAAAACTTGCAATTACCAGCACATTTTTTATAGTGCTCATCGGCTATCCTTTTGGATATTTTATGGCAAAGCTCACCGCAAAGTGGAAAAAGCGCACCATGATGCTTTTGATGATTCCTTTTTGGACTAGCTCATTAATAAGGCTTTATGGCTGGATAATAATATTTAGAAGCAACGGCGTTTTGGATAAACTTTTAATGAGCATAGGCCTTACCGACTCGCCTTTAAGACTCTTGTACACATACGAGGCTGTGGTAGTCGGCATGATATATGCACTGGTTCCATTTATGATTTTCTCAGTATATTCAAGTGCCGAAAAAATTGACTGGAGTTTAATAGAGGCCGCACGTGACCTCGGTGCATCTCCTATAAAAGCGTTTTTGACAGTTACTTTAAAACTTACTATGCCGGGGCTTTTGTCGGGCATAATTTTGACATTTGTTCCGTCAATGGGACTGTTCTTTATAGCAGACCTATTAGGTGGAAACAAAGTTGTCTTAGTGGGTAGTGTAATCCAAGACCAGCTTTTAAGAGGCAATAACTGGCCGTTTGCGGCGGCTTTAGCCGTGGCGCTTATGCTGCTTACCACTATACTCATTTACGGATACAGAAAACTTTCGGGTTCTAAAGACCTTGAAGGTTTAATGTAGGAGGTATATATGAAAAATAGAACAAAACTTCCACAAACCTATCTGGGTATTATAATACTTCTAATGTATATACCGATAATACTTGTTATTATCTATTCGTTTAACGAGAGCAAACTAAGCTCTGTTTGGGAGGGTTTTTCGCTTGTATGGTATGAAGAGCTTTTTGCAGACGACTCGTACTTTGAGGCGCTCATAAACAGCTTAGTTTTGGCAAGTGCAAGCTGTATATCGGCAGGTGTCATAGGCACTTTAGGAGCCTATGGAATGTCCAAAATCCCGTCAAAAACCAAGGGCTTTATCGAATATGTGTCGATGATACCAATTATGATACCCGAAATTATTTTGGGCATGGTGTTCCTAGTCTTCTTTGCACTCATAGGCATACCCTTTGGTATGGGTGCAATGATTATAGCCCATACTACATTCTGTATACCTTATGTATTTATGCAGGTAAAGGCAAGACTAGTTGGCATGGATAAAAGCCTTGAAGAGGCAGCGCTTGACCTAGGGGCGACAAAGATAAAAACCTTTGTCGACATAGTTTTACCACTTATAGCTCCCGCAATAGTGTCCGGTATGCTTTTATCCTTTGCGATGAGTTTTGACGACGTTATTATAAGCATGTTTGTTGCAGGGCCAGAGTCCAACACTCTTCCCCTAAAAATTTACACCCAGCTTAGAACAGGCGTCACACCAAAGGTAAACGCCATGTGCACACTGCTTTTAGGTGTCACAATTTTAATGTGCACTCTATCGGCACTAATCGCAAGAATAGGACAGCCTAAAAAAATAAAGGTAATTAAAGAAAAAACTAAAGCATAATTTTATTTTGGTGATAACCCTTTTGGGTTTCATATATATTTTAATTTTGAAAGGACGAACATAATGAAAAAAATAATAGCACTTGTTATGGCTTTATGCCTTATGACAACAGTATTTGCAGCTTGTTCAACTGACGGTGGTTCTTCATCATCTTCACAAAGTACATCTGAAAGCGAGTCAACATCTGAGAGCGAGAGCGCATCAGACAGCGAGAGCACATCAGAGGAAGCAACAGAAGTAGGCGACACTCTAACTATTTACACTTGGGAAGGCATGTATCCACCTGAGGTATTAGAAGGTTTTGAAACCGAGACAGGCATTAAAGTCAACTACGTTAACTTTGATACTGGCGAAACAATGCTTGCAAAACTTGCAGAAACAGACGGCAGTGACTACGACCTAGTTATAGTTGATGACTACATCATCGAGCTAGCTATAGAGCAAGACCTAGTTCAAAAACTTGATACTTCTAAAATAGCTAATCTAGGCAATGTTAACCCTCTATACCAAGCTCAATTCTTTGACCCTAACGACGAGTACTCAGTACCTTATGGCGCAGGCGTTCAAACTATCGTTTACAACCCTGCTTTAATAGATGTTGAAGTTAACGGCTACGCTGACCTATGGGACGCAGCATTTGAAGACAATATTGGTATCACATCTAACTACCGTGTTATGAACGGCATGGCGCTTAAAGTTTTAGGCGAGAGCTATAACGTAGAAGACGTTGCTACAATCGAGGCAGCAGGCGACAAAATGCTAGAGCTTGCTCCAAACATCAGACTTATTAAAGATGACAACATCCAAGACGATTTAGTTTCAGGCGAAATTGCAGCGGCTGTTATGTACACATCTCAAGTAACAATGGCAAAACTTGCAAATCCTGAGTTAGAAGTTGTTTACCCTGAAGAGGGCATAGGCTTTGGTATCGTTGGACAAATCATTCCAAAAAATGCTCCAAACCCAGAAGCAGCTCACATGTTTATAGACTATCTTCTAAGACCAGAAGTAGCTGCAACAAGCTTTGAGTGGTACGGATACTACTGCACAACTCTAGCGGCTGAAGAGTTTATCTCTGAAGAATACAAATCATTCCTAACTCTACCTGAAGAAATTTCTCTAGACGACATGGAAATGATTCAAAACATCTCAGCAGAAGCAAACGACGCACACGGCATAGCGTGGACAGAATTTAAAAACGCAGCTGAATAAAACAGACACTCCATAGGTGTCTGTCAATAAAGAAATAAACTATCACTATCAATTTTTTTGATAGTGATAGTTTGCTTTTATGTGGATTATACTCATAATCTCCCGTTGGAGATTGACTAAGGGCTAAAGGTGAATGGTGAATGGCTGCTTTAGTCAATATATCATTACAAACTCTTGATTTTAGCGATTTATAATATCCCACTACTTCAATAGATAAATCTATCTAATATCTTGCAAGTTCACTATTCACACCCATAGTCTTTCACCTTTCACCATTAGTCTTTAGCCATTTTGCTCTATGAGCAAAATATAAATAATCTTTGGCATATTATAACAGGAGATTGACTAAGGGCTAAAGGTGAATGGTGAATGGCTGCTTTAGTCAATATAT
>CAYJIA010000023.1:0-8085 GCA_964370115.1 uncultured Eubacteriales bacterium | reverse complement strand
GTGTCGTTTCGTCGCCCTTATTTCACTAAGGCTTTTTTCTCTTTGCCCCAGAACTCATCTATCTCTATTTTTACGAGTTCTACAATCGACAAGAGTCTTTCTGTAAAATCAAAGTCTTTTTTTGCTATATGTTTCATAAGCTTTTTCATCACGTCGATTTTTTCGTCTACATCATCTACCACGTAAGCCTTGCCGTTTGCTATTACCGAGGCAAAATAGTATGTGTACTGGCAAGGGAGTTTTGCCTCTACCAATTGGTGCTTACAGTCTATCTCTACACTTATGTTATTGTTTTTTGCAATCACATCAAGCTTCTTGCCTTTTTTTGCACAGTGGAAATAAAAACAAAGTTTTCCGTCCTCGTATGTGTATCCGTAGTTCATTGGCAAAACATATGGCTTGTCCCCGTCTACCATCGCAATGCGCATTACGTCATTTTGGTCTATCAGAGATATAATTTCGTTTACATCCGTAATTTCTCGGTCTTTTCTAATCATGATATTTTCTCCTTTTAATGATAAATTTGTAATTAAAGATAACAATTTTGTAACTAAACGAGCTTCAAAATCATAGTTTTAAGGGTGATTTTTTTTGCTAAAATTATTATATTACTTTTTTTCTATATATGCAACCAAAATAAAGCGTAGCCAAAAATTTAAAGCACTAAATATTGGGAAAATAAGAAAAAAATATATAATTGTGTTATTTTTCTTTAATAGAACAATAACACAATTATATTATGTATACTATATTATGAAAACTATATATTGACAAAAACACAATTTTTACTGCATTTTTAGGGGTGAATTTTTAAATATTGTCAATTAGCGATTTACATAAGTCGCTAAAATGTGCAAACGGCACAACATTAATATTGCGTACGAGAGGTTTTTCCTAATTTCCATTTTGAAAGCCCCGACCACTTGGTCGGGGCTTTCAATCCGTTTTGATTTAAATAATAATGAATAATTAGCCAGAGACAAACTCCTCATAGGTTTCAATAAGCTTCTCTACATCTTCGGTTCTTGCTGTAATATAGTACTCACCATTTAAGACCGCTATCGCTCTGCTAGCATCTTCTTGTGATACATAGTACTCTAAGATATCGACGCTACCGTCTAAATAGGTAAACTCTATTTTAATCCTCGGCGTGTCGCCATAGCTTGACTGCTCAGCGTTTAATACAGGCACGCTTATTATATCAAGATAAAACGCTGTTAGGTTTTGATAGATTATCTCTTCCCCATTTAGTGTCACCGTGTGCTCATACGCGGTTTGTGTTTCGGTCGAAAGCTCTTCGCTTATCTCGCTTTCAATGGTAATTTCCGATTTCACCCCGTCCATGTCGATGCTTAAGGCGCTTACGTCCTCGATTTGAGGAAGGTATACATAGGTACTTCTAAGGCTTAAATAATCTGTGTTTATAAACTGCTCCGCCGTGGTGGCAGGCAGGGTATAAATCGCTGTTTTATTATCCTCTTCATACATATAATACGCTCCGCTGTCGCTCTTATTTCCAAGGCTTACACTATAATCTACGCCGTTTATCGTGAAATTAACAGTGGCGACGGGGTTTAGAAGTCCATAGACTTCAAGCTCTTCATCGCTTGGATTATATCTTTCTACCGTGCTTGATGCCATACTTAAAAATGTCGATAAATACTCGTCCATCGCACTAAGCGAGACTTCCTCTCCTTTGTGAGATATCATCAAATATTCCATTTTCTCCTCGTCGTAAGCTATGTCAATCGGTGTTTCAAACGCCGTACCACTTATGGCGAGTTTTTCTATTTGGTCATAGGCTGTTCCGTCTTCTGTCTCGTATGAAACTATGTCGACTTGATAATTCACTCCACAGCTCTCGACCGAGTTTAAAAAGCTTGTGTTCATGTCGGCTATATACACGTTTCCTTCATAAAGCACATAGCTTCCACTTGTTTCTCCCGCGGTGTCGCCCATCAAAAGCTCTAGCACTGTACCGTCGGTCAGTGTCATTGTTATGGTGGATTTCGCAGGCTCTAGTCCGTAAAGCGACAAGTCCTCTACCTCACCTAGTTCTTTGTTCGATGTAAACACCGATAGTCCTGTCACGGCAGTCTCAAGCATAATCTCGTTTAAATGAAAGCTTTCATAGCCCTCTATCGTATAGTTATACTCTACACTCTCTACCGTTTCGCCGTCGACCTCTTGGGTCAAAACTTCTTCCGATACGAGAATATTAAACTCGTCTACTTCATTTTTAACACTTACACTTGCAATTCGGCTTAAATCTATGTCTAAAATTTGTGTTGTTTCTAGCTCTTCATAGGTTCCCGAGTCCACAAAAGTGTCTTCCACCACTTCTGGTGTTTGAAGTATAAAGTACAGCGCGGCGCCTAGCACTGCCAAAACTGCCACTAAAATAAATATATACTGTTTTGTCTTACTCATTAAAACCTCCGATTATAGGTGACGTCTTCTAATAAAGACTACAAGACCTAAAATTAGCAGTGCAACTGGCAAGCCAATAGTGAACACGCCTATGCCTAAGATATTCACCACATTTGTAGTCGCAACTATGTCTATAACATTAGTTTGCACAGGAGCGGTTCCTATAGACAATGTTTCGTCTGTTGTATTAGAAACATTTTTTAGTATTTCAACTATAAGCGTCGAGTTTGCAAAGGTTGTAGTCGCCATAAAGTCAGAAAGGAAAAATTCCGAGCTACCCCATACCACTACATTAGAGTTCACTATCTCACCCGAGTCGCCCACTGTAGACCTTTGAGAAAGGCTTGCAAGTGTATAAAGCGAGGTTTGTGGGCTCTCTTCTACGCTGTCACTTAAAGTCACATACGCTGAATCTGATGATGACACAAGCGGTGTCGTTGTGATATCTCCATTTGTATCAAATGTGAGCTCTATAGGTGAAGAATAAGGGAAGATTAGATAGTTGTAAGCGCTTGTAAATATATCTGTATTCGGTGAAGAATAAAGCCAGCTTGGGTCGTTTATTATCATCTTGCCGTCGTCGCTTTCTAGCACTACACCCTCGCTTACCGTAACACCCCATTCTTCTAAAAACGCGTCAAGCACAGGCATTTCTCCTTGGGTTGGGTGGGCTGTGACTAGCAGTGATTTAGGCTCGCTTTCTGTCGATGTGTCCAAAAACGCCCTAATTTTATCAATCTCACCTGTCGTGTAATCGGTCGACGGTGTTGGCATCATCAAGATAGATGTGTCCTCTGGTATTTCTTGTGTAAGTATATTAAAGGTCTCTATTTCAAACGAATAGTTTTTCATCAAGCTCTCAAAACTTGCCCTAACGCTGTCGTTTAAAAGCTCACTGTGTCCTATGGCGATAGAAATTTTTGGTACGCTGTCAAGATTTACTAGGTGCAAGGCATTTGCCACGGCACCGTCTACCATATTATACTGAATAACCTCTCCCGTGGTTTGGTCTTGTTGGGTCAAAAACATATCATAGTACTGCAAAACCTTGTGTCTTGTTTCGGTTTCTACAACCACCGTACCCAAAGTTATTGTTTCGTCTGGATAAGCCGCCATAAACTGTGGGTTTAAGTCGGGATCTACGTATTCCACTGTAATATTTGGGTTTGTCTCTACTATTCTATCCAAAACATTTGTAAGCTGGCCATAGTTTGCGCCATAGCTTGTGTAGATTAAGTTGTTTCTGGCGTCGTCCTCTGCCGCAACAACAGAAATCGTCGTCGGCTCTACTACACTTTCTGCGACATATATAGCCGTGTCGGAAAGCGAATTAAGGCTTTGTGCCGTCATATCAACATCCATAGATGGGTAGCGTGCCGTAAGCGCATTTACAACGACATTTACAAGCACTACGACCGCCAAAAATATTACGGTAAAAACAGTGCTTATTGAGCGCATTTTTAATTTACTATTTTTCATTTTCATTCCCCTCCCTAGCTCCAGCGTCTGCTCTCAAGTTTACGTGCGGTTAAGAACATAAACACGGCAACAATGCTGAGGAAATACACAAGTCCCGAAATGCTGAATATTCCTTGGGTAAACGGAACATATTTTGCGGTAAAGGAAATAGAATCCACAACCGTTATAAACGGAGTACTAGCGAGTGCCGAGGCGATATTCTCGATAAACATAAGGAAAATTGAAATGGCAAAAGTTCCAATCGCCGCTATAACTTGGCTTATGGTAAGGCTTGAAATAAATATGCCTATAGAAATCATCGCCGCACCATATAAAAGCGCTGCAATATAGTTACCTATTATTATAGGCCATGACGGCGCCGAGAAAAATCCTATGATAACCGAGAAAAGTATGCTTGAAAAAGTTCCTAGGAAATACACAAAAAATGCAGCTAAGAATTTTCCTGAAACTATGGAAAACACGCCCACGGGGGCTGTCAAAAGTGCTTGGTCTGTCTTGTTTTTTCTGTCCTCTGACATAGAGCGCATTGTGATAATCGGTATTATCATCATGGCAAACATATAAACGGCATTAAACGCCGAGGGTATATATGAGCTTGAACCCGACAAAAGCACCGAGTAAAAAAACAACCCATAAACGGCGGTAAGTGCCGCCACACAAACATATCCAACGGGAGATGAAAAATATGATTTAATTTCTCTTTTTAGTACAGCTAGCATTATTCTTCCTCCTCCTCTTTCTCTTGGGTTTCTTCTTGAATTTCTTCTACTTCGTCCTCTTCTTCATCCTCTTCCTCGTCTTCTTCGAGCTGTGGAGAAGTAAGTTTTATAAATAATTCCTCTAAAGTGAGCTCTGTTGTTCGCATTGCTAGAATTGGCATATTATTTTTGCTCATTAGCATGAAGAATTCTCTTCTTAAATCCTTGTCCTCTTCGCCCTCAATGGCAAACTCAAACACGCCTTTTTCTTTTTCGCCTAAAGATATCACTTCTTTTATGTTTTTCATACTTTTGATAAGGTCGAGAATTTTTTCCTCTTCTCCCTCTACCCTGACTATTAGCTTATGCTCTGTCGATAAGTCACGGGCTAGGGTATCGGTATTTCCGTCTGCAACAATTTTACCTTTGTTTATAACGATAATTCTGTCGCAAACCGCTTGAATTTCCGATAAAATATGCGAGCTTAAAATAACGGTATGACTTTCGCTCAAATTTTTAATAAGCGCCCTTATCTCTATAATTTGTTTTGGGTCAAGTCCAACGGTGGGCTCGTCTAAAATAAGCACGGGAGGGTTTCCTATAAGCGCCTGTGCTATGCCGACACGCTGTCTATATCCTTTTGAAAGGTTTCCTATAAGCCTTTTTGTCACGTCCGAAATTTTTGTGATATTACAAATTTCTTCGAGGTGAGCCTTTTTGTTTAGCTTGATTTTTTTTAAATCATACATAAAATTTAGGTATTCTATTACGGTCATGTCTGTATAAAGCGGTGGGATTTCTGGCAAGTAGCCTATCATAGATTTATACTTGTTCGGGTTTGTTACAATTGTTTCGCCCGAAATTTCCACACTGCCGTTTGATGATGAAATATATCCTGTAATAATGTTCATTGCCGTCGATTTTCCTGCGCCATTAGGCCCTAAAAAACCGATTACGCTACCCTCTTTTATGCTAAAACTAATGTCGTCTAGCGCAATATTCACGCCATACTGTTTAGCGAGGTTTTTTACCTCAATCATACTTAATTCCTCCATAAGCTTATATTTACTTTGCTATAAAACTTTATCTTATTTTTGTGACGGTAATGTGAATTTTATTCGATTTTTTTATGATGAACAATAATAAAATAGAAAACGCAAACCCCTATCGGAAAGAGCAAATCTAGATTTTAAACACTCTTACCTCTTCACTAAAAAAACCGCCCCTTTTTGGGGCGATTTCTTATCCTAATTTCGCTTTAAGCTTTAAAACTTTATCGTGGATTTGTTCTATTATCTTTTTAAATTCTTCGTCACTTTTTCCGCTTGGGTCGTCTAGTCCCCAGTTTTCTGCATATTGTGACGGAACATTTGGACAGCTTACATTACATCCCATGAATATAACAACGTCTGGATCTGGTATGTCGTTTACTGTTTTGTTAAACTGAGTTTCTTCCATATCGACATTATAAATTTCTTTTATAAGTCTTACGGCGTCCTGATTTATTTGGTTTTTAATTTCTGTTCCTGCCGAAAAGCTGTCGAAAACGTCGCTACCGTACATTTTGCCTAGCGCCTCTGCCATTTGGCTTCGACATGAATTGTGGTTACACACAAAAGCCACTTTCGGCTTACCCTCACATTTAATTTCTGGTTTATAGCTTTCAAAATTGTAGTCTATATCTGTGTTTCCGTCGTCGCCGTAGTAGTGAATTGCGCCCACTGGACATTTTCTTTCACAGCCATGACAGCCGTGCACACAGCCGTTGCCATAGACTACTTTTGGTTTGTCTGTCTCTTCGTTTGGCTTGTAAACACCGTGCATACACATGTCGTTACACACCATACATCCTATACATTTTTCCTCGTCAATTACCGGATACCAACCCTTACTCATACCTTTATTTCTCCTTTGTTTTCTTTTTTAAACCAATGTGTCGTTTTATTTGCAATTTTTACAAGTATCAACATTACAGGAACTTCTACCAACACGCCCACTATAGTAGCAAGTGCCACGGGGCTGTCGGTTCCAAATAGTGCTATCGCAACTGCAACCGCAAGCTCAAAAAAGTTTGACGCGCCTATCATACCCGCTGGTGCCGCTACACTATGAGGTAATTTTAACACTTTTGAGGCTAGGTATGCAATAAAGAAAATCAAAACAGTTTGAATTATCAGTGGCACTGCTATAAGCACGATGTGTAGTGGGTTTTCTAAAATGACATCTCCTTGGAATGAGAAAATTAGCGTCAGTGTTAAAAGCAGACCGACTATTGTTATATTGTTAAACTTAGGGATAAATTTTGTCTCGAAATACTCTTTGCCACGTCTTTTTGTCATAATTGTTCTTGTCAAAATTCCGCCTGCAAGAGGGATTACAACGAACAGCACAACAGATAAAATCAAGGTATCCCAAGGCACTGCCACACCACTTACGCCAAGTAAAAGTGCGACAATCGGAGTAAATGCCACCAAGATAATTAAATCGTTTGTTGCAACTTGAACCACGGTGTATGCTGGATTTCCCTTTGTCAAATGGCTCCACACAAATACCATCGCAGTACAAGGAGCCGCTCCTAGTAAAACCGCACCAGCCAGATAATCTGTCGCAAGGTCAGGGGTTATAAAACCTTTGAATATTACAAAGAAGAATAAAGATGCAATTCCAAACATTGTAAATGGTTTAATTAGCCAGTTTGTAACCCATGTTATAAATAGACCTTTTGGGTTTTTGCCCACGTCCTTGATGCTTTTAAAATCAACTTTCATCATCATTGGATAAATCATAAGCCAAATCAGTATCGCTATGGGAATACTTACATTTGCATACTCAAAATTCCCCAAAAACTCTGGTACCATAGGCAAAAAATTACCGATTAGCACGCCCGCTACCATACAGATAATTACCCATGCTGTAAGATATTTTTCAAAAAAACCTATGCCCGCACTTTTTTTCTCTTTCATTATAAACTCCTTCTCAAATCAAATATTTTTGATATTTATATCAATATAAAAGCCGATTTTACACGGCCTCTTTATTACAACAATTACTTTGTTCTACTGTATCTGCTATTGCAGTTAGGGATTTTAACAGTTCTACCGCCTGCGCGCTACCCTCTTTGTTAATTTCATAGTGTGTCCACTTGCCAACATACCAGCTTCTAACAATTCCGCTTTCACACAAAATTTTCATGTGATAAGAAAGTTTTGACTGTGCTATGTTTAGCGCATCTGAGATATGACAGGCGCATTTTTCGCCAGATTGTAGCAAAACTACAATAGAAACTCTGGTTTCGTCGCATAATGCTTTAAATATATTTGCTAGTACTTTTGCGTCTTTCATTAGTCTTCCCTCACATCAAAAATTATCGGTTTCAATATATATTATACATTTTTAATTACATTTGTCAATAGTCAAATTAAAAATATTTGATTTAATCGTGTTAAATCTTGGTAAAATATTTTTATTGCATTTTTCA
>CAYJIA010000022.1:0-35842 GCA_964370115.1 uncultured Eubacteriales bacterium | reverse complement strand
TATTAGAAAAATTAAGAGTGAAGATTTTGAGTCTATTTCAAAATTAGTCCAGCAAGTTCACGACTTGCATTATAAAAACAGACCCGATATTTATAATGATATTAATCCATTTGAAAAAAGCTATTTTGATTTTCTTATGAACAGTGAAAATACCATTTCAATAGTTTGTGAAATTGAGAGTAAAGTTGTAGGATTTTGTGTAACCACTATACGTAAACCCTCAACTAACCCACTTCTTAAACCTAGAGTAGTTGCATACATTGAAGATATGTGCGTAGATAGTAGCTACCGAAGAAAAGGTATTGGAAAAAATTTATTTGATGAAGCTATTCGCCTTTCAAAAAAGCAAGGAGCAGAAAGTGTTGAATTAATGGCATGGAATTTTAACTGCGAGGCAATTTCTTTTTATGAAAAATTAGGTTTTTCATACCGAAGCCACACTATGGAATTTAAAGTATAGCTTAGGCTGTGCCTTATTGTATCAAAAGCCCCAAGGGACAATAATATATCTTGACAAATATAGTAAACAAGTTTATAATAAACTTGTTTACTATATTTTTTTACCGAAAGGAAAGACATATGCAAAATCGAAAATATAAAAATGATATTATGACAAAAGAGAGAATTGTTAAGCACAAAATCAGAAAATTCAACCACTGTTTTGATAGAGTTTTACAAGAAAAACTGCGCAATACAGAAATTTACGGTGGAGAGGCTAGACTTTTAATGCTTCTTTCCGAAGAAAGCAATATTTCGCAAAAAGAGCTTGCACAAAAAATGGAAACAAGCCCCGCCTGTGTTGGAGTCACCCTCAAAAAAATCGAAGAAAAAGGCTATATTGTAAGAGAAAGTGACGAGAAAGACTCACGGGCAAATAAGATAAATTTCACCGAAAAAGGCCATGATGGAGTAGAAAATCTTCACGAAATTTTTCAAGGACTAGATAAAAAAACATTTGAAAATTTTAGTAAGCAAGAAATTGATACACTTGAAAAACTGATAGATAAACTACAAAACAACTTAATTGATATTATGGAGTAAATTAAATGAAAAAATATTATAAATTTGCAAAACCGCATATTGTATTTTTTATCCTCTCCCCTATTTTAATGATGCTTGAGGTTTATGCGGAGATAAACATCCCTATTTTAGCGGGTAAAATCATCGATGGATTTGTTGGTGGAGAAGACATGTCCATTATAACAGGTTACGGTATTCAAATGTTAGGCTATGTAATATTTGGACTTTTGGTCGGAATTTCCTGTGCGTACTGTGCAACTAGGGCATCTGTATACTTTGGCTGTGATTTAAGAGAAGCTTTATTTAAAAAAATCCAAAGTTTTTCTTTTGCTAATATAGACAAATTCAGCACCGCTTCAATAGTCACAAGGTCGACAAACGACATTGTCCAAATTCAAAATCTTGTCGAAACAGCGCTTAGAATGTTCGTGAGGGCTCCTGCGCTTTTAATAGGAACTTTGATTATGGTTTTCACTGTAAACTCTTCGCTTGCTAGAATTTTCATAGTCGTTATACCTCTATTAGTGGTAGCGATTACTATAATCGTTTTGCTAAGTTATAAAAGATTTACACACCTTCAAAATAGAATTGACAAGTTAAATGCTGTGGTTCGTGAAAACTTAACAAATATTCGTGTAATAAAATCCCTTGCAAGGGAGAAAAACGAAACCGACAAATTCTCAAATGCAAATCACGATTTAAAAGAAAGTGGAGTTAAAGTATTCCGAGTCACAATGCTTCAAATGCCAATTATGACACTTGCTGTAAACATCGCTACAATTTCAATTCTTTATCTTGGCGGAATTGGTGTGATGCAAGGAAGCGTTCAAATCGGTGATATTTCTGTCTTTGTTACTTACACAACACAGATTTTATCCTCGCTTATGATGCTTGCAATGGTGTTGATTTCTGCCTCACGTGCACTTGCCTGTGTGAAGCGTGTAAATGAAATTTTCGATACAACAATCGATATTAAAGACAACGAAGCTTCAAAAATCACTGTCACAAGCGGTGCTATTGAGTTTAAATCTGTGAATTTCCGATATTATAAAGACAATAATGAAAATGTCCTGGCTGATATAAATTTTAAAATAAATTCAGGTGAAACAGTTGGAATAATAGGCTCTACCGGTTGTGGAAAAACAAGTTTAGTTTCTTTAATTCCAAGGCTTTACGATATCATAGACGGCGAAATCTTAGTCGATGACATAAATGTTCGAGACTATTCTCTAAAAAATTTGCGCGATGGTGTCGGCATGGTTTTGCAAAACAATGTGCTTTTTTCAGGAACTATAATGGAAAATCTTCTTTTCGGCAACAAAGATGCCGACGAAAATACAGTTAAAGAAATTGCGCGCTATGCCTGTGCAAGTGAGTTTATCGAAAGTTTTCCTCAAAAATATGACACTGTCTTGGGGCAAGGCGGAGTCAATTTATCTGGAGGTCAAAAACAGCGACTTTGTATCGCAAGGGCACTGCTTAAAAATCCCAAAATTTTAATTTTAGACGACTCTACCAGCGCTGTCGATACAGCAACAGAGGCAAAAATACGCGACTACTTAATGAATGAGCTTGATAAAACAACAAAGATTATCATTGCTCAGAGAATTACATCGGTTATAAATGCCGATAAAGTTATAGTTATGAACGAAGGAAGAATAGACGAAATTGGTACTCACGATGAGCTTTTACAAAGTTGCAAAACTTATAAAGAAATTTATGATTCTCAACGTGACAAAGAAGCAATTGCATAAAGGAATGATTTAATGGAAGCAAACAAAAAACCGCCGCACGACAGTCCACACAATAAAGAAACCTCTCAAAACAACAATTCAAATGCCAATAATTTAGGTATGAAAGGGCCAGGCCCTGGAAAAATGATGGATATGCCTACCGCAAAACCAAAAAATACTTCAAAAGTTATAAAGCGACTTTTCGAGTATCTAAAAGAAGATAAGTATACAATAATTTTTATATTCTTTTGCGTGCTAGTAAATACTAGCTTAACTTTGTTATCATCATACCTACTAAGACCAATTATTAACGATTTGACTGAAGGTGCAGGACTTAGCGCTTTAGTTCAAAATATTATAATCATGGGCATATCATACGGCATAGCCCTAGTTGCAAACTTTTTTCAAATACGTTTGATGATTGGCATTTCACAAAGAGCACTCGAAAGGCTTAGAAACGAACTATTTGAAAAAATGCAAAAACTCCCCCTTCGCTATTTCGACACTAGCAGTAACGGCGACACAATGAGCAGATATACAAACGATGTTGACTCCATCGGTGAAATGATGTCAAACACTGCTATAACACTATTTTCCGCCTCAATTACATTGGTGGGAACATTATTTGTTATGTTTTTCACAAATATTTATCTTGCACTTGTGTCTGTAATTATTATTCCGCTGTTTTATCTTATCGGAAAATCAATCACATCTAGAAGCAGAAAATACTTTAAGGCAAGACAAGAAACTCTAGGCTCGTTAAATGGATTTATTGAAGAAACTATTGCGGGGCAAAAAGTTGTAAAGGTATTTAATCACGAAGAAGAAGCGCTTAAAGACTTTAAAAATCATAATAAGCAGTATCGTGAAAAAGTTGTAAAGGCTCAATTTTTAGGTGGCATGATGGGTCCTGTCATGGGTGGAATGGGACATTTAAGCTATGTTATTACCGCATTTATCGGCGGATTTCTTTGCTTTTTAGGTTTTGCAGATTTAGGCGCATATGCAGTGTTTTTGAACTACTCAAGAACTTTCAACAGGCCTATAAGCGAGATATCAATGCAAATGAATATAATTTATTCCGCACTTGCAGGAGCAGAGAGAGTATTTGACCTAATGGACGAAGAAGCCGAACCGCAAGACGAAGAAAATGCCGTGACCCCTAAAAAGTTAAATGGATTTGTAAGATTAAATGATGTATCATTTGGCTACTCAAAAAACAATTTGGTGCTAAAAAACATTTCACTTTACGCAAAACCTGGGCAAAAAATCGCCTTTGTTGGTTCAACGGGAGCTGGAAAAACTACAATCACAAATCTATTAAACAGATTTTACGACATCGAAAGTGGCGAAATCACAATTGACGATATAGACATAAAAGATTTCAGTAAATCATACCTGAGAAAAAATGTTGCAATGGTTTTGCAAGACACGCATTTATTTGAGGGTACAGTCATGGAAAACATCCGCTACGGCAGGCTTGACGCAAGTGATGAAGATGTAAAAACTGCTGCAAAAGCAGCAAATGCTCATTCTTTTATCAAGAAACTCGAAAAAGGCTATGATACAGCAATAGAAAGTGACGGAGCAAATTTAAGTCAAGGACAAAGACAGCTATTAAATATTGCCAGAGCGGCAATTTCAAAGGCACCTATCTTAGTACTTGACGAGGCAACGAGCTCGGTCGACACGAGGACAGAAAAGCATATTGAAGAAGCCCTAGACAGGCTTATGTCATCAAGAACAACATTTGTTATAGCGCACAGGCTATCAACAGTTCGCAATTCTAATGCAATAATGGTTTTAGAAAACGGCGTAATTATCGAAAGAGGAAGCCATGAGGAACTATTAAACACAAATGGCAGATACTACGAACTGTATGAAGGAATAGCAAAACTAGCGTAATGCTTTAATTATCTAAAATCAAAAAGACTGTGGTAAATGAAGAAAATCATTTATCACAGTCTTTTTTGTGAAAATATCTTAAAACTATAAACTTGGAAACTTAATTAATACTTTGACTTTTAAATATTCATAACTTTAACCGCGTCAAGCATATTCACTTCAAACGCTTCTTTTCCGTATTTGTCGACTTGAGCCTTGTCTTTTGGCCCATGCGTTAGACAGCCCGCACCGCCTATGCAGCCATCAATACACGCCATTCCTTCGATGAAGTTTGAATTAGCAAGTTTTTTCGACGCCTTTAAGAGCGCCACCTTACATGCATCTATTCCGTTACATTTTTCTGCTTTTAAATCAAACTCTATATTTTGTTCCTTCATAGCCTGTGCAACAGCATCAGACAAACCGCCGCTTCTGGCAAAAATTCTGCCAAAATATGATGCATTGTCTAACACATCTTCTTCAAGTGAAGATAGGTCTAGCTCTTTGCTGTCAAAAAGCGCCTGCAGCTCCTCAAAAGTTATCACGCAGTCAACATAGGACTTTACACTTTCAAGCTGAAATTCTGCCTTTTTCGCCGTACATGGCCCTATAAAAACAATTTTCGAGCTCGGGTCTGTCTCTTTTATATATTTTGAAATTCTCGCCATTGGAGATAAGTTGTGCGACACGTGCTCCACCATGCTTGGAAACTCATTATTTATATACATTACAAATGCAGGGCAACACGAACTTGTCAAGAAACCTTTTTCGGCAAGCTCTCTAGACTCTTCAAGTGCCACAGCGTCTGCACCAAGTGCTGCTTCGACAATAGTGTGAAATCCAAGTTCCTTAATACCGCTTACAACTTGTCCTAAATTAGCGTGTTGAAATTGACTTGATATCGACGGCGCAACAACGGCATATACTTTGTATTTTTTATTGTTTTCACTCTTTTTAATCATATCAATTGTATCTAAAATAAATGATTTGTCCGCAATTGAACCGAAAGGACATTGATACATACAGGCTCCGCAAGCTATACATTTTTCGTTTATAATCTCTGCGCTATTGTCCTCTCCCTTTTTAATCGCCTTCACCTTACATGCTGTCTCACATGGCCTTTTACTGCTGATAATAGCGTGATAAGGACATGTTCTAGAGCATGCTCCACAGTCTACACATTTATTTGAGTCAATTTTAGCAACATGATTGTCGCTAAAAGTTATCGCACCAAACTTACATACATCAAAACAACGGTGCGATAGGCATCCTCTGCACGAGGATGTGACAACATAACCCGACGAAGGACATTCATCACAGGCAATATCTATTACTTCTATCACGTTTTTATTACTTTTATCCCCGCCCATTGCAATTTGCACGCGCTCTGAAAGTATTGCTCGTTCTTTATAAACACAACAGCGCATTGTCGACTCTTTGCCCGAAACAATAGTTTTTGGTATGTTTGTCACGTTCTCGAGTAATGTGTCATTCCACGCATTTTTTGCCACTTCTCTTAGTACTTTATATTTCAAATACTGTACTTTAGTATCAAATTTATTCATTTGCTCAATTAACCTTTCTTTATAAACTTAAGATAATCTAAAAATAGCTTACCTTTATTCTCTTCCCTATTTTCGCAAGATACTGCGACAACTCGTCAATAAGTTGCATTTTTATGTTAAAGCTAATAGGTAAACTCGGATTTTGGTGTGCAGGATTTACCGCTTTTCCAACATAAAAATTTATGTCAGTCGCCTCTTCAAATAATAATCTTGAAATGCGGGAAGCAGCGTCTTTTCTTACGCTCCACTCTGAGTACAAGTTGTTATCGGCAAAATAATCTTTTGCATAATGCAAAACTTTATTTATCGTGATTATTCCTTCTGTAACCAAGTCGACTCCCTCTATTTCGGCCATGGGTGGCACGCCAGAATCATCAAAGTGCAATGAAGCCTTTAACTCTTTTCCAAGGTAGTCTGCCGCTATATGTGATGTTGTTCCGCCACAGACAATGTGTTTGCCCTCTTTTGCAAAAAACAGTGACATCATTTTGTCCGCGTCATTATGATTAGACGGAGGCCCTATTATCAAATTCATTGGCTCGCGCTTTCTGATTTTTACCATACAGGCTGTCGTGTCGTCGCCTGGAATAGCTCCATACAATGAGTAACACTCGTCTAGCAAAATCGTATTAAGCGTTTTTGCCGTAAAACCTGCGACTGTTAGAGGAGCAATAAAATCTGCTATCTCTTTTCTATCCCACCCAAAGTTAAGTGCTGAGCCAACTCCTGCGTGTATACATCCATCGCTCATTAAAATAAACAAATCATTTTCATACACACTTATTTTAGACATTAAAATCTTTTTCCCACCTATGGTCATCTCGTTATAGGGAATTTCGCAGTGCTCACCATCTCTTATTAAAATCACTTTTGGGTTATCGTATTGTATTATCTCTGCTTCTTTGTTATTGTTAAGCATTCTAAAAATAGTGAAAGTCGAATAGGCAATGCCTCGCACGGCGCAAACCGGCAGGGTTTGTGCTATAGTTTCAACACAGTCTGTTATGCTCAATCCTTCAGAAATCATTGTAGATATTATTTTAGCAGTAAGCGTCGAAAGTATATTTGCCTTAACTCCGCTACCTAGTCCGTCTGCTAATACCACAGTAGTAGAGCCGTCCTCTCCCTCGATAACTTCCACTTGATCACCGCAGAGCTCTTCTTTATATTTATTTAAGCTGTTATATCCAATTTCTGCACAATAATTAATCATCGCTTATCGACTCCTTAAGTTTTGTAAGTGCAATTTTTGTTTCCGCTGCTGTTTCTCCTAGTAGCGATGCAATTTCATGGACAACACGCATTTGTTTTTCGATAACCTTATTTGTGGTTTCTATTGTCTGCTTGCTTATTCCATCTTTTTTCACACGCTCTTCAGTCTCTTTTGTGACATTGCGCATTATTCCAATTAAAACCTTGTTTTGCTTATCATAAATTATTGTTTCGTCTACATACTTTCCGTACTCTGCTAAATATTTATGCTCGTTTTTCATGGACTGTCCACTTGTTCGAACCTTGATAAAATCTGTTGGGTCAAAAATTCTTATGACGGGTTCTCCCAAAACATCAGATTTTCTTTTTAGATTTATAAGCTCCAGTGCCGCTGAATTTACTCTTTGCACCTCTAAGTTATAATTTAATACTATAATCGCATTTGGCGAATTATTTACAATTGTATCTGAAAATGACTCAGCCTTTTCATATAGTGTTGGCAGACACATTGTAAGGTCAGCCTTACCAAAATACACTGCAGCCGCCTTTTCCTTACATGAATTATATCCACATGAACCACAGTCGAGCTCGTCTTCAGGATTTTCCTTGCCTAGTTGTTTTAATATATTATTTATCTCGAAATTTGACGGTGGCAAATTTTTAAGCTCAATTGGCAAAAAGTTTTTCTTTTTATCACTGTTGTCAAGCTCATTAACATCAAAGTCCTCATTACCTGCATATTTAGCAATACTTATATAATCCATAACTGTTTTTTTTCTGTATTTTTCCATAACCGGACCGCCTATACAGCTTCCAACACATGCAGACATCTCAACAAAGCATTTGCTGATTTCACCTTGCCCAATTTCCTCTAATGCCTTCATACAGTTTTCGACGCCATCTACTGCCATATAGGTATAATTTTCGTTTTTATTTTGTATAGATTTTATAATTCCGCCCGTTGTCGGGAAAAACCTTGCCCTGCTCTTTTCAATGCTGTCTTTAGGCTCATTTAAATCTATGCTAATATTTTCATCACTTAGCCACTGTGTAAGTTCCTCAAATGTAAGTGCTGCATCAACTATTCCCTCATAATAATTAGCCTCATCTTTTTTAGCCACACATGGCCCTATAAAAACGACTTTTGCATTTGGGTGACGTTTTTTAATGTCTATTGCATGTGCCTGCATTGGAGACACTATGTCTGCAAGAGAGGTTAATAGTTTTGGATAATATTTTTGAATAAGTAGATTTATAGAATGACATGAAGACGTGATTAAAACATTGGGACTGTCATTGTCTATTTTATTTTGATACTCATTTTTTACGATTGTAGCGCCTACTGCAGTTTCTTCTGCCGAGTGCATACCTAGCTTTTTAAGTGCATTTTCAATTGATTTTATTCCTGCACCCTCATAGTTTGCGATAAATGCAGGCGCAACGGAGGCAATAACAGGCTCGCCTGACATCAGTAAAACCTTAACATTTTCTACACTGTTTGTAATTTCTTTTGCGTTTTGTGGACAGTTAACAAAACATTGACCGCACAAAATACATTCATTTCCGACAATGATGGCTTGGCCACCCGAAAATCTAATTGATTTTACAGGGCAACATCTAATACATTTATAACAATTTTTGCAATTTGATTTTTTTAGTTTCAAAAACTCTGCCATTACACGCTCTCCTGTTCTGTTTAGTTAAAGTGGCTAATTACTTCCTGTTCAAAAAATGTTTCCACGGTTTGTGGTGTGACAGAAAAAATCTCGCCGTCTACATTAACACAAACTCCTTGCTGACATTTTCCCATGCAAAATGCTCCAGAAAGTTCAACTTTATTTTTAAGGTCTTTTTCCGCTAATAGTCGTTGTATTTCTTCAACTACCTGCCTAGAGCCTTTTAAATGACATGAACTTCCTATACAGACTTTAATATCCATAAATTTTCCTCCAATGTGATTGTTATTTTTTTAACAATCGTATTATAACATAATACAATGCGAGTGTAAAGAGTTATTTTTTAACTCTTTACTGTTAAAATTTAGTAGAGCTATAAATCAGATTACTATAACCACTTTTCAGTATCCAATGTTTTGGGCTAATTCTTTAGCAAATATAATTGACTTTTGTGGCTAAGTTAATGTATAATTTGATAATTAAATTTAATTTAGGAGTTTCAAATGAAAAAATTATTTAATAAAGGTTTTACCATGGTAGAGCTTATTATAGTTATTGCAATAATTGCAGTGCTCGCCGCTGTACTTGCGCCACAGTATTTAAGATTTGTAGAGGATTCAAAAAAAGCCAGCGATTTAAGCATGGCTACGCATATAGTCGACTTGTCAATTGTCGCTGTCGCGGCTGCCGACACACCTATTCCAGCGGGAACTATACTTGAAATCATGTGGACAACGGGATATGATGAAAGCCATGAGCATTTTGGAGTTCTTTTAGTAAGAGAGGCGTATAACTCCTCGACAGCTACAGGAAGAAAATCCACACTACTAACACCTACTTCGGGATATGTTCAAAAAGGTTTTAACCCTGCGGAATATCAAGAAATACTGCTAGGCCTATTAATGGTAGAGGGTGAGAAAGTCAGTTGGGGAACTGATCAAATGGGATATTTGGGAGGTGCACAGTCTTCTGCAGGAAAATCCAGTAGCTTTGTGTTTCATCTAGACACTTCTACCGGTAAAGTCGCCTCTGCCCATACTCCAGCATATGGCCATGATGGTGTTAAAAACATTTGGATTGACGAAATAGGTGTAGATATTGAGCGATATCCTTATTAAATGAAAAAAAAGAGCCTTGATGAGAGATAAAAATCATCAAGGCTCTTTTCATTTTAACTTCTTATTCAGCTTTACATTCAAAAAGCATAGCACCGCACCTAAGCCTGCTATTACAATCCATATAATTACGTTTCCACTCCAACCTAAAAGTTCTGCCAGCTTTGCTATGGCATAGGCCGAGATTGTACTTCCTACATAGGTACAAGAATTTAGCACACCCGAAATGGTCGAAACTTTGCCGTATTTTACAAACTTTGCGGGTAAATTTCCTATTAGCAATAAATTTGTGGCGTGCATACAGGAGGTCAGCACAGTCAGTGAAGATATCGCTACCACCATATTGTCCATAAATATAAATAAGCAAACACCTGCGAGCGTTGCAACACACCAAAAATAAGCCGATAGTAAAATTTCATTGTCCGATTTCTTGTTAATAGCACGTGTAATTATTATTGTCACTATGCTAAAAACAGGCAGTACAGATGTTATGAGCACTGCATTTGATGCAGAAAAATTGAAAACTTCGTTAATGAAAGTCGGCATCCATGTCGTAACACCGTCACGAAGCATTCCTTGTAGAACAATCACTATTAAAATGGGAATTAAATTTAGTGATAGTATCATTTTTATTACAGACCCACTAGATTTCGATTGTCTTTTCACTTCCATGTCTTGAAGTTCGATGTCCTTAGTATAAAAATACCACACAAAAAGGACAATTACTGCAAATATAGCACTTATTATAAATACTAATTTATAGCTGTATAAATTTATACAAGCAGGTACTAGCAGATATATAGCAATTGTTGCCACCGAGGATGACATGAGCACATACGCACAACTCACTTTGTATTGCTCGTTTTGGAAAACACTCAGCATAATTTTTACAAGTGGTGGCCATAGTAGCGACTGTGCAAATCCGTTTATCGTCCAAAATATAGCTATGACATAAATATTATCTGTCAATACTACTGAGAAGTTCATAAGTGCGGTAAGTAAAATTCCTGCACTTATGACCTTGATACTGTTAAATTTATCCCCGAAATATCCTGATAGCAACTGTCCAAATCCATAGCTTATGAAGCTGAGTGACACTGGAATACCTGCAAGCGAATTAGATATCTCGAGTGTCCCCGCAATATCTATCAGCGCCGTAGCATAGTTTATCCTTGTTATATAGCTCGTAAAGTACACAAGGCAAAAAAGCATGGTGTATTTTTGTATTTTATTAAACAATTCTACGCCTCCAATTTTCCAATTACTTTACATAGTCATTCATGATGCTCAGTACTATTCCAAGGCCCTGCGGTATAGAATTTAGGTCTATCACTTCTTCTCTCGTATGCGCTCCACTGCCCTTAATTGTCCCTATGGTGTTTGCAAGTATTCCTTTTGATAGTGGTATATTACTGTCGGTTGAACTTGCACCAATCCAAATTTCTCTATCATAATATTTTTTAATATGTTCAACATTTTTTTCGGTGAATTTTTCTAGTAAATTGTCTTCTCTCTTTAAAGAGCCAGGTCTTTCGCCTAAAGTTGTGATTTCTACATCATAACTATTTTTAAATTCATCAATTATTTTGTAAAACTCGTCTTTCATGTATAAAAGACTGCTCTCAAATTCTGAGCGATACTCATAGCTTACTTTACACTCTTGAGCAATGGTGTTTACCGACGTTCCACCCTTAATTTCGCCCACATTATAAGTCACTTTCAAATCACTTGGGACTTGCATGTCATAGAGTTTACAAATTATTTTAGATAGAGCGTGTATTGCATTGTTATTTCCAAAGTTTGCATACGAATGTCCACCCTCAGTTTTAACCGTAATTTCATATCTATGAGAACCCACAGCTTCATTAGTGAGCGAGCCTAAATATGCATCAAATGAACAAAACTCAGTAATTTTATCGCCGTATTTTTCAAATACTGCGCGGGTTCCTTTTAAATTCCCCAAACCTTCCTCGCAGGAATTTGCGACAAATAAAATTCCCTTTGTCGGTGTTTTTTCACACTCGGCTATGTACTTAGCACCATACATCATATTGACTAGATTTGCAGTGTCGTCGCCAATTCCAGGTGCATATAACAAGTTGTTTTCACGTCTCATTGGTAACTCTGTTTCATCTGGAAAAACCACATCCATATGTGCGCAAAACACGACCCACTCCGAAGAATTTTCTGGGTTATATTCGCATATCACATTTTTAGCTTCATCAATAAACGCTGTAAGGCCTGTATTTTTTTCAAACCACTCTTTACAGTATTTAGCTCTTTTTTCCTCTTTGTGTGATGGCGCAGGAATTTTCCCAAGCTCTTCTATTGTCTTTTCGACTTTTTTAACGTGATTTTCTATGTACTTTTCAATATGATTCATTTTCTACCTCGTATTAATCTTTATTCAAATTCATCATTTCCTGTGCAGCTAGAAGTATTCCTAAGTGTCCGCTGTCGTAATTTATGCCGCCTTGCAGCCATACCGCATATGGTTCTCTAAGCGGTGCATCTGCCGAAAGTTCAATTGATGCACCCATGGTAAATGCGCCTGCTGCCATGATTACATCAGAGTCATAGCCCGGCATCGGTGCTGGTTCTGGGCTCACAAACGAGTCTACTGGCGCGCCTTTTTGTATACCTTTACAAAAAGCAACAAGCGCCTCTTTTTTCTCGAGTTTTATCGCCTGTATGATGTCTCCCCTGTCTTCATCTATCTCAGGTGTGACACCGTATCCCATTTTTGAAAATAGTGATGATGCAAAAACAGCGGTTTTAAGTGCTGAACCCGTGACGGTAGGTGCTGCAAATGCTCCCATAAACAATTCTCTACTACTGTTTAATGTACAGCCTACTTCCTTACCTGTGCCTGGGGTCGTAAGCCTATATGAACACATTTCTACTAAGTCTTTTCGCCCTGCGATATATCCACCTGTAGGGGCAATTCCACCACCAGGATTTTTTATAAGCGAGCCTGCCATAATATCGACACCTATTTCTGTCGGTTCAAGTTTTTCGACATACTCACCATAACAGTTATCGACCATTATTATGGACTTCGGCGAAATTTCTCTTACTATTTTAACTATTTCTTTTATCTCTTTAATTCGCAGTGTCGGCCTCAGGCTATATCCTCTTGAGCGCTGAATATACACCATTTTATATGTAGTATCCAGTGTTTGGCGTATTTCTTCAAGATCTACTGTGCCGTCTTGTTTTAAGTCAATTTCTTCATATTTAATGCCAAATTCCACGAGCGAGCCGCTGCATTTTCTATGATGTCCTATCACGCCTAAAAGTGTGTCATATGGTTTTCCCGTGACACATAACATTTTATCATTTGGCCTAAGCATTCCAAAAAGCGCTACGGTAAGCGTATGGGTTCCACTGACAAAATTATGTCTTACCAGTGCGTCTTCGGCGCCCATTGCAAAGGCAAAAACCTCGTCTAAAACATCTCTGCCACGGTCGCCATAACCATAACCCGTAGTGCCTGCAAAGTGATGTTCGCTCACTCCCGCATTCCCAAACGCCGCCTGCATTTTTTGTTGGTTATATCTTGTTATTTCCTCAATTTTCGCAAACTGAGCTTCACATTCTCTCTCTGCTTCTTCTGCTAATTTCAAAAGATTTTCATCTATCTTAAAAAATGGATACACTTAAACTTCTCCTTTTAATGCCACATCTGTAAATGCAATTAACATTTCATATGCGCTTTCAATATCGTCTGTATTTGTAAAACTTATTGGTGCATGAATATACCTGCAAGGCACAGCTAGAGTCACTGCCCTTGCACCTTTGCCGTTTTTATGCATCATATAGCAATCGTTTGCTCCAGCTTTTGATGTCCTCACCTGTGCCTTGATGCCTTTGTCTTTTGAAATCTCAAATATCTTCTTAAAATATGCCCTGTCATAAATTGTGCCTTGATCCATCATCGATACCGACACACCCTTGCCCATTGCTGTTACGGCTTTCGCACCTTTTAAGTCCATAACATCGGCGGCTATTGTTCCCTCTACCGCTATGCATATATCAGGATTTACTACATATGCCGCGGTTTTTGCGCCAACAAATCCAGCTTCTTCTGACACGGTAAATGCAAATGTCATATCCCACAAAAGCTCTGATTTTATCATCTCTATCAAGAGTAGACAACCTACCCTGTCGTCTAAAGCCTTTGCCTTGATAAGTTTTTCATTTTTCTCAAAATACGGTTCAAAGTTTACATAATCTCCTAGACTTACATATTTTTCCGCATCTTCTTTAGATGTGGCGCCTATGTCGATTTTTAGTTTATCTATGCCAATTATCTTTTCAGCTTCCTCAGAAGTTTGTAAATGAATAGGTTTAGAAGAAAATACCCCTCTTACACTTTGGTTTACATAAATATTTTTACCTACAAGAAGTTTACTGTCTACACCTAGCGATATTACGCCAAGATAGCCATCACTGTCTACCTCGTTTACCATAAATCCGACCTCGTCCATATGTGCTGTAAGTAGAATTTTCTTTTCTGGAGATTTTTCACCTTTTTTAGTCGCAATAATATTCCCAAGAGGAGAAATTTCTAAGCTATCTACATGATCTTTAATTTCTTTTACAATTATGTCACGCACTTTATCTTCATTTCCAGAAATTCCAACGGCAAGGCAAAGTTTTTCAAGTATTTTATAATCCATTATTGCACCTCTAATATGTAGCAAGCAATTAGTTTTGCTACGTTTTCTATGTCGTTTAAGTCGCAAATTTCAGCGGGTGAATGCATGTTCCTTTGTGGAATTGAGACAAGTGCTGTAGGCACACCGTCCTTATTTAGCAATATTTCATCACAGTTAGTGCCCGTGTTTCTACCCATAACCTCGACTTGATATGGAATGTCATGCTTTTTAGCGACTTCAATTAATTTACTACTCATATTTTTATCAAGATTTGCAGAAAAGCCTATCATTGGCCCTTTTGAAAGCTCGCCTAGTTTACTGCTGTCAACACCTGGTTGTTTTGCAAAGCTTACATCTACTCCTATAGCAGTTGTCGGTGAGACTCTATATGTCATAATCTGGGCGCCAGTGCCACCTGTTTCCTCTTTAGTCGTACAAACTATATGCACACCACAGTTTAGCTTTTCGTCTTTTAAAAGCTGTGCAACTCTTATAATACTCGCACAACCAGCCCTATCATCAAGTGCAGTTCCGCAAACTCTATCATTCAAAAGTTCACCAATTTCAGAATATAAAACTACCCTGTCCCCAAGGCTTACAATTTTCTCTACCTCTTCGTGACTAAGTCCTAAATCAACATAAAAGTCTTCAATTTTTTCAAGTTTTTTGTCTTCTCCCGAAATGTGCGGAGGTAGACAAGAAACCACACCAATAAGTGTTTTTTCGCCATATACCATCACCTTACTTCCAGGCATAGTTGCCCTTGTAATTCCGCCGACACCCATGAGTTTTAAAAATCCGTTTTCATCTATTTCCGATACAGCCATGCCGATTTGGTCTATATGTGCATCTAGCATAATCTGCATTTTAGCGTTTTTGTCGCCTATAAATGCGTGCACGCCACACATAGCATCGACCTCTACAAAATCACAAAATTCGAGTTCTTTTCTTGCAACTTCTATGGCCTCGTCCTCATGCCCTGGTGTTCCGTAAGCACTACAAAGTTTAAACACTAAATCTTTAATTTCTTTCATTTACCCGTCCTCCTCAAAGTTTCTACATATAAAAAACCTCGCCATAAATTAGCGAGGTTTTAATTTCCCTTTTACAATTAAGCAACGAAAAATAGAATTGCGTTAATTGCGATAACAGCAACAAAAAATCCTACTGCTATAACTTTTGTCCATCTAGCTAAGAAAGCGTCGATTGAACGTGCTTTGTTTTTTGATAAGAAAGTATCAGCACCACCCATAACAGCGCCTAGACGGTGTTGGTGACCCTCTTGTAGAAGTACCACAGCAATGATTGCTATAGCAAATACTAATAGAACTATTCCGAATATGATTTCTAACATGCCCATTTATAATTACCTCCATAAATTTAAAACGTAAAATTACTCAAATAATAATACCACAATAATGAAAAATTTGCAAGATTTTTTTTAATATTTTGAATAAATTAAAAATCTCTGCCCATAATACTAGCAAGCAAGTTAATCGAGCGTTTGTTGCCAAGCCAAAAGATACTCAATAGAGTTTCATGTGGCGGGGTAGTTTAATTTGCCCGCCCTTAGTAACACTTATCTTTTGGTAGCAATTTTGCTCTTTTAGGTAAATGATACCGAGGGCTTTTGTCATTTAAATCAAACTTTGCTGTCTACTTGTATCCTCTTGTGGCAAGGCACCAAGTGCTGGAATTTTCTTTTTATACCTTTGTGGGTTTTCAAGACTTCCCTCAACATATACCTTCACATCTACAAGTCTTTGCCCTTTTTTAATATTCATAGCAGCAACACCCTGAGTATTTTTTGAACTTTTCGAGTTTATAAGTGCTGTGTCAATTAAAAGCATTCTACCAGAGCTTGCAGTCATTAGCACCTGTGTGTCCTCTAAAAGATAAAGTGCTGTGACTAAAGGCGATTTATCACTGTATGCATTTACAAGTTTTTTTCTGTTTGTTTTTGTCGCATAGGACTGCATATCGACTTTTGCACATTTGCCGTTTTCAAAGAAGAATAGCATAAAGCCATTATACTCTTTTGTGACAGCCATATACATACAAACTTCACCCTCGTCCATCTGAGTCTTTGCAGGGACGTAGTCGCCCAAAACAGACGCTTTAGTGTCAGAAAAGTCTGCCGCCTTCGCCTTGTAAACCTGTGCCTTGTCCGAAAAGAACAATAAATCCGAATTATTTGTGCTCTCAACTTGCATTACCACGGCGTCGTCTTCTTTAAGCTTTTGCTCACTACTCATTCTTAGTGACTGCGGAGTTATTTTCTTGAAATAGCCCTCTTTTGTAAAGAAGAGGTTTACAGGATAATCAGGAATTTGCTCATCTATCTCAATTTCCTCTATCTGGTCTGAATATATTATCATACTCTTTCTGGGTTTTCCGTAAGTTTTTGAAATATCCCCCAGCTCTTTTATTATGATATTTTTAACCTTCGTCTTAGAGTTCAGTATGCCATCAAGCTCTTCTATCGCCTTTATAAGTTCGTCAACTTCGCTTACTCTTTTTAAAATGTATTCACGGTTTAAGTGTCGAAGTTTAATTTCAGCAACATATTCGGCTTGGATTTCATCAATGCCAAAGCCTATCATAAGGTTTGGTACAACTTCGCTTTCTTCTGCCGTTTCTCTTACTATTTTAACAGCCTTGTCTATGTCTAAAAGTATAAGTTTTAGACCTTTTAATAAATGAAGCTTGTCTTTTTTCTTTGACAAGTCATAATAAGTTCTTCGCTTAACACATTCAATCCTAAAAGCTATCCACTCTTCTAAAAGCTCTTTTACGCCCATTACCTTTGGCATACCTGACACAAGTACATTAAAGTTACAAGAAAAACCGTCCTCTAAACTTGTCATTTTGAAAAGTCTTTGCATAAGGTTATCTGGGTCTACATTTCTTTTTAAATCTATCGTAATTTTAAGTCCGTCAAGCCCTGTTTCGTCCCTTATGTCGGAAACATCTTTGATTTTATTGTTTTTAACTAAATCGACAACTTTTTCGACTATTGCCTCTACAGATGTCGTAGGCGGTATCTGTGTTATATCTATGCAGTTTTCCGATTTATCGTAAGTGTATCTGCTTCTTACCTTAATTCCGCCACGGCCAGTGGCAAAAATTTGTCTCATTATAGCTTCATCAAATATTATTTGGCCACCACCAGGAAAGTCTGGTGCTTGAATAGTCGTCATTACATCGTGGTCGGGGTCTTTCATTATCGCTATGGTCGTATCGCAAATCTCCTGTAGATTAAACGGGCAAATAGAGCTTGCCATACCAACGGCGATTCCTGTATTTGCATTTATAAGCACCGACGGAAAGCTTGCCGGTAAAAGGCTAGGTTCTTTCATAGTATTGTCATAGTTGTCTACAAAATCCACCGTATCCTTGTCTATGTCCTTAAAAAGTTCCTTACAAAAGCTGTCTAGCTTTGCCTCTGTGTATCTTGAAGCCGCACACGCCATATCTCTTGAATAAAACTTACCAAAGTTACCCTTTGAATCGACATACGGGTATAATAGCGCTTCATAACCACGACTAAGCCTTACCATGGTGTCGTAAATTGCACTGTCACCATGAGGGTTAAGTTTCATTGTCTGTCCTACTATATTGGCGCTTTTTGTCCTCGTAGCGCCCAAAAGCCCCATTTTATACATGGTGTATAAAAGTTTTCTATGAGATGGTTTAAAGCCGTCTATCTCTGGAATAGCACGCGACATTATAACGCTCATAGCATAGGGCATAAAATTATTTTTTAGTGTGTCATTAATATTTTCGTTTAAGACTTCGCCCGCATTATTTATGACACCTTGCACCCTAGGTGCTTTGTCTTTGCTTGAGTTTTTCCTAGCCATTGTTTCTCCTTTTTAGTTAGTATAATTAATCCGTGGCTACTGTGGAGGACGAAACGTCGCCCCTACATCTATTATGACACGTCCAAATTATCTAAGTACAAACTTCCATTTTCAGCTATATAATCTTTTCTGCCTTGCAAATTATCCCCCAAAAGTAGGTCAAAAGTATTGGCAGTTTCTACTACATCTCCTGCCGTAACTTTTATAAGTCTTCTTGTTTTGGGATTCATTGTTGTAAGGTTCATCATTTCAGGCTCATTTTCACCTAGTCCTTTTGAGCGCTGAATGGTATATTTTTCTTTTCCTATTTTTTCTATAAAGTCTTCTTTTTCTTTTTCTGTATAGGCAAAATAGGTATTGCTTTTTGAATTTATCTCATAAAGGGGCGACTCCGCAATAAAGACCTTTCCCTCGTCTATAAGTGCAGGAGTAAGCCTGTAAATCATCGTAAGAAGCAGAGTTCTTATTTGAAAGCCGTCGTAATCGGCATCTGTACAAAGTATAACCTTGCTCCACCTTAGGCTGTCCATGTCAAAAGATGACAGGTTTTTATTGGATTTAGACTTCACTTGAACGCCACAGCCCAAAACTTTCATAAGGTCGACTATAATGTCGCTTTTAAAAATCTTGTCATAATTTGCCTTTAGACAGTTAAGTATTTTTCCTCTTATAGGCATAATACCTTGAAAGTCGGGATTTCTTGCTTGCTTACACGCACCCAAAGCCGAGTCACCCTCAACTATAAAAATCTCTCTCTCCTCGACTTTTTTAGAGCGACAGTCGACAAATTTTGCAACCCTGCCTGTGATATCCATTTTTCCTGTGAGTTTGGTTTTTATATTAATCCTTGTTTTCTCTGCATCTTCACGGCTTCTTTTATTAATTAAAACTTGAGACGCAATTTTTTCGGCATCCATTGGGTTTTCTATGAAATACACCTCTAAATTATGCCTTAGCATCTCGACCATCGCCTCTTGAATACCTTTGTTGTTTATCGCCTTTTTCGTTTGGTTTTCGTATGAAGTTTGGGTTGAAAACGAGGATATGATGACTATAAGACAGTCGTCAACGTCTTGATAATTTATTTTATTTTCCGATTTTGTGTATTTATTATTTTGCTTTAAATAGCTATCAATTTGATAGACAAAGGCGTTTCTTACTGCCTTGTCGGGTGCACCACCATACTCAAGCCAGCTTGAGTTATGATAGTACTCTGTAGTATTTACTTTATTTGAAAAAGACATTGCGACGTTGATTTTAACATTGTATAAATCCATGTCGGCACGGTCTTTTACTTTTTTCTCACTACTCCAAAACTGTACTGGTATTATACTGTCCTCTCCTGCAAGCTCTTTTGCATGGTCTAAAATACCGTTTTTATAGCAAAAATCTGTGGTTTCAAATTTATTTCCTATTTGATCTTTAAAGTGAAAGACAATTCCGTCGTTTACTATAGCCTGTCTTTTTAGGGTATCCCTATAGTAATCTATCGGCACTTCAATGTCTGTAAACACGTCTAAATCAGGCTTCCAACGTATTTTGGAGCCTGTATCTTTTTTAGTGTAGGGTTCTTTTTTCATCTCCCCTACTATTTCACCTTTTTCAAAATGCAAGGTATATCTATAACCGTCACGTCTGATGTCTACATCCATATACTCTGAGGCATACTGCGTGGCACAAAGCCCCAAGCCATTAAGCCCCAAAGAATACTCATAGTTTTGACCCGAGTTATTATTATATTTACCGCCTGCATACATTTCACAAAAGACAAGTTCCCAGTTGTATCTCTCTTCTTTTGTGTTGTAATCTACGGGAATACCCCTACCAAAGTCCTCAATTTCTACTGACATATCAGAGTATCTTGTAATATTAATCTCTTTACCGTGTCCCTGTCTTGCCTCGTCGATTGAGTTTGAAAGTATCTCAAAAACCGAGTGCTGACAACCCTCAATTCCATCTGAACCAAAGATAACCGCAGGTCTCTTTCTAACCCTGTCGGCACCTTTTAAGGTAGATATACTCTCATTTCCATACTCATGTTTTTTAGCCATTTAACGCCCTCCGAATATATGTTCTAAAAGATATAATATCAAATTTTTAATAAAAACGCAAGTTTTTTCACTAGATATGGTGTACTACTATACAGCTTTAAAAAAATCGCACAAAAAGAAAGCTAAATTCACATTATTTTAGGTGATTATTCACTTTACACATTTTAAATATAGTAGTAAACTAAATATATAAGCACACGACAATTTGCATGCACAAGGAGGAACATTTATGAAAGCTTTTAAATTTCAGTCTAAAAACATATTTTGGCTTATTTTAATTGTTGCTTATTTAATTCCTACGTATATCTATGTCAGTCAAAATATATCTCTAAACAGTGTAGAAAGTTCTTATTCTATTTTAATGCTTTATATTCTTCCTTGGATACTGCTTGCTTTTCTTATAATCGAAAACAGCGGTTATTACAATACAATTAAAAAGAGTAAATTTCACCTGTTTTCCTTCTTCATCGCAAATTTGTCCACAATATTTTTACTTGCGCAAACGATTTTCTTTGAAGATTTTCGCAGATTTTTATCCGCTAATTTTAACACTGTGTATCTTTTCGCTAAAACTTTTTGGATAATAAACTTTTTAGTGCTTTTAGGAATGTGCATACTCTCTTTTATATCCAATGACAATAAGCAAAACGACTATCTCTTTTCGCTAATTTTCAAAGACCATGAGCATAATGAAGAAAGTGCAAAGAAAAACATTTATAAATATCTCAGGGGAATTATTGTAGTTTTATTGCCTGTAACAATGATTATTTTACATCAAATCAGACCCGCTGCAAATGTCCCCATTACCCCAGTCCAATCGCTTAACTACACTCTTATACAGCTTATAATCCCATGGACAACATTTTTACTAGTCCTATGCTTAAACGAAGGGATTACAAAGACTTTACGTAAAAGGAAATTAAATCTATACGCATTTTTGGTACTTATAGCCTTCAGTACACTTCGCATTGTGGAAAGAATTTTTATCGTAGACATCGAAACAGCTCTTATGGAAAATTTTATGATTTACTGGCGCATTTCGAATTACATATTTCTATTCTTTTATATAATATTATTTATTTGGTTTGCAGTAATTTTAGTAATGGACTCAAAAAAGCCAAGTGGCGATACTTCTCCTTGACTTCACACTGCATTTATGATATCATCGTTCAAATAAAATTTGGAGGGAATTTATGAAAATTAACACCGAAAGGCTTGTGCTTAAACCTATCACAAAAGACTTTATAGATGATATGTTTGAAAACTTCACCGATAAAGTCACTATCTATATGTACCCTGACCCTGCAAAAGATATTGGAGAAACTACTGATGTCGTCGAGATGTTTATTAAACAAAGAGAGGCTGGCACCGATTTTGTTTATGCCATTACCTTGGCGGGCACAGGTGAATTTTTGGGGCTTGCGGGACTTCATAATGCCAGAAACGAAGAAATGCCTGAGCTTGGCATTTGGACAAAGCTAGATGCACACGGCAATCACTATGGCAGGGAGGCAATAGGTGGAATTATCGACCATGCAAAAAGTTTAGGTTATAAAAAACTTTTGTATCCAGTAGATAGAAGAAATGTGGCAAGTAAAAAAATCCCACTGCATTTTGGCGCAGAGCTTGTAAATCCCTACGAAGAAAAAACGACTCTAAGCGGAAAAGTTTTAGAGGTAGAGACTTATGTAATTCATTTGTAATTAAGCGGTTTATTTAAAATAAGCTATTAAAATTAAGAAGGAAAACCCCCGACGAGGGTTTTCCTCTTGAAATGTCCACTGGACATTTCAATTCACCTTTCCTGCGTTTTTTAAAGTATTGGATTTCGTTTTCTGCGGAAAACGCCTCAGGGCTCTGCCCTAAGAACCCGAAATTTTTTGAAAAAAATTTAGTAAAACTTTTAATTAAAAAATCCAAAGGATTTTCACAACAATTCTCAATTCTCAATTTTCAATTATTAACTATCAACTCTTCACCTTTCACTAAAAAAAGGCTGACAAAACGTCAGCCTTTTTCTTATTCTTCTATATCGCTTGTCACTTCTGTTTCTTCGCTTGTTTCCTCTACTGTGCTAGGAAGAAATCTTCCTTCCATAACGTCTATAAATTCGACAGCGTCGATTTTTTCTTTCTCAAACAAGGCAGTCGCCAAGTTGTGAAGTAAATCCATATGTGCGTCTAGTATGTCTTTTGCCTTATTGTAAGCCACAGTGATGATGTCTTTAATCTCTTCGTCAATCTCACTTGCAGTTTCTTCTGAATAGTTGCTTACATGTCCCATTTCTTTTCCAAGGAATGGATTGCTTGACTCTTGACCGTAAAGAATAGGTCCTAGTTTTTCACTCATACCAAACTTTGTAACCATATTTCTTGCAATGCTTGTAGCTCTTTCGATATCGTTTGATGCACCTGTTGAGATATCACCAAGTATCAAAGCCTCTGCAACGCGTCCACCAAGTAAAACTATTAGCTCTTCTTTCATTCCGTCACGGCTACGATATGATTTATCCTCTGTTGGAAGATGCATAGTGTAACCGCCTGCCATGCCTGTTGGAATGATAGAAATTTGGTGCACTGGGTCTTGAGTTGGGCAATAATACGATGTAATCGCATGTCCTGCCTCATGATATGCAGTAAGTTTCTTTTCTTTTTCTGTCATTACACGGCTTTTCTTTTCTGCACCTACGATAACTTTAATTGTCGCATTTTCGATTTCTTCCATAGTAATGGCTTTTCTATCTTTTCTTGCCGCTAATAGTGCAGCTTCGTTTAATAGGTTTTCAAGGTCTGCACCTGTAAAACCTGCTGTGCTTTTCGCAATTGTAGCAAGTACAACGTCTGGTGCCAAAGGCTTACCTTTCGCATGTACTCGTAGTATTTCTTCTCTTCCCTTAATATCTGGATAACCTACAGTTACCTGTCTGTCGAAACGACCTGGACGCATAAGCGCTGGGTCTAGTATGTCAGGTCTGTTTGTTGCCGCTATCATTATAACGCCTTCGTTTGCACCAAAACCGTCCATTTCAACAAGAAGTTGGTTAAGGGTTTGCTCTCTCTCGTCGTGTCCACCGCCAAGGCCTGCGCCTCTTTGGCGTCCTACCGCGTCAATCTCGTCTATAAATATAATACAAGGGTGATTTTTCTTCGCCTTGTCAAATAAATCTCTAACACGTGATGCACCGACACCGACAAACATCTCAACAAAGTCAGAACCAGAAATTGAGAAAAACGGAACGCCAGCCTCGCCTGCAACGGCTCTTGCAAGAAGTGTTTTACCAGTACCTGGAGGACCCACTAAAAGCACGCCTTTTGGTATTCTAGCTCCTAGTTGATTAAACTTCTTAGGGCTTTTTAAAAACTCAACTATTTCGCGTAGCTCTTCTTTTTCTTCATCGGCACCTGCAACATCTGCAAAAGTAGTTTTTCTTTTTTCATCTTCAATTTGCTTGATTTTAGCCTTGCCAAAGTTCATTTGGCCTCCGCCGCCACCAGACATTCTTTTAAACATGAACACCCATAAAACTATAAGTCCACCAAGAATTATAAGCGTTGGTAACAAGCTTATAAACCAGTTTGCTTCTGCCGGTCTTATGACGTCTTGAACCATTTTATTATCAGGATTTTTCTCATTATACGCCGTGATGTCGTCTGTCACATCGTCATAAAACAATGCGATATTTGGCACAACATAGCTTATCTTTGTTTCTGCCTCATCATTTAGCATGACAAGCATCTCACCCGTACCAAGGTCAAGGTGATATTCTTCTACTTGATTTGTTTCAAAGTAATTTAGTATGTCCGAATACTTAGGTTGCTCGACTGTAGAATTATTGCTAAACATAAAAAATATGATAAAGAACAGTACTATCGGTATTCCTAAATATATGGCCAGATTTTTTAGAACTTTTTTATTATCCAAAATAGTTTATCCTCCAAATTTTATTTTTAGTCTGTATATATTTCAGGCTTTAATACGCCTACAAACGGTAAATTTCTGTATTTCTCATCAAAGTCCAACCCATAACCAACTATAAACGCGTCTGGTATGTTTGTACCTATGTATTTTGCCTTGACATCGACTTCTCTTCTCTCTGGTTTATCAAAAAGAGTGCATATCTCGATACTTTTTGGATTTCTGCTACTTAGAATTTTTAGTAGGCTGTGTAGCGTTTTTCCGCTGTCTAGTATGTCTTCTACTACTATTATGTCATATCCCTCAAGCGGAATATCAAGATCCTTAATAATTTTCACATTACCCGAAGATTTCGTTCCCGCTCCATAGCTTGAAACTGACATAAAGTCTATTCTTACAGGCAAGTTAATTTGTCTCATGAGATCTGCCATAAATGCAATTGAACCTTTTAACACACTGACCAAAAGCAAATTTTTGCCCTTATAGTCGTTTGTAATCTCCTCGCCCATTCGCTCGACCATTTCTTTGATATATTCTTCGCTATAAAGAATTTCTTCCATGTCATTTATTGCTTCAAATTTCATACAATCCCTCTATTTCAATATATTTTTCTGTAGATTCTGATAATTTATAAAATTCACCTATTCCCAAGCCTTCTACAAATACTATGTCATCACCATCACGAAGGACTAAGTTTTCATCTCTTCGCCTTGGGGGTATATCATACTTTGCGAATAAGTTTTTAAGTCTTTGTGGTGTCTTTTCTCCACTGAGAAAAAATTTGTCTCCACTTTTCCTAAACGAAATTGATAAACCGATTCTTATTTTATCACAATCTATTGCATTTTTAAATAACAAATTGTTAATTTTTAATGAGTTTTTAAAACTTTTTTTGACAAATCTTATTTCTTTATCAAAAATATTATATATTTCATCATAATTTATAGTAGTATCTTCAAATGTCTTTCTAATTTTATTTTCGGTAATCGACAAATATCCAGCATCTATCTGAAGATACTTATTTTTCAAAATATTTATTTTTTTATCGCATAAATTGCCTTCTAATGCAGCATTAATATGTTTTCTTTCAAAATCAATGTTAATCTTTTTCAAATAAAAACTTAATACATTTTTCGAATAAGACACAGATTTTTGTTTTAGACACTTAATATTTAACCCCTTGGCGTCTAAATTCACATTAATATATTCTTCTGCCACTTCCTGTAGCACTTCAAAACTTTGCTCACAAATTTCACTGCCATGATTAATATTTTCAATCGCCCTTTCATTTACCGAGCAAAGAAGCGCAAACACTTCGTTTCTAATTTTATTTCTGGCATATTTATTTTCCAAATTTGTACTGTCTATTACATAGTTTAGATTAAATTTAGCGCAGTAAGCTTCAATTTCTTTTCGACTCATATGAAGTATAGGCCTTACTATATTCCCACGAATTTCTGGGATACCGCAAAGCCCTTTAAGTCCACTGCCTCTTGTCATATTAAAAATAACAGTTTCAGCATTGTCATTTACATTATGCGCCGTGGCTATTACAAAGTTTTCATGGCACAGACTACTAAAAAACTCATACCTTACCTGTCTGCCACATTCTTCTTCTGAAATTTTTCTCTCTTTAGAAAGGCTCATTACATCTAACTGTTGCACTTTTAGCTCAATGTCAAGTTTTTCACAAAACTCTCTTACAAAGTTCTCGTCAGATGTCGCCTCATCTTTTCTTATTCCATGATTTATATGCGCACATATAATTTTTTTATTTCCATATTTTTTATATAAAATATGTGTAAGCGCAACCGAGTCGGCACCGCCTGAAAGTCCTATTACTATTTTTTGTGCTTTTTCTAAAATTTCATCTACATTATTCATGTCTTACAAACTCCGCCGATGTAAATCTCATAAACTCACCTTGCCAGTGCAGTGGTACATTTTTAGCTTCACCATGCCTGTTTTTTGCTACTATACACTCACCTTTATTCATGTCTTGTTCAACATCTGGTCCCGCGTCATTATAGTAAGCGTCACGATACAAGAACAAAACTATATCGGCGTCTTGCTCGATAGAACCAGAATCCCTAAGGTCAGACAAAACAGGCCTATGATCAGTTCTTTTTTCGCTAGTACGCGCAAGCTGTGAAAGAGTTATCACGGGTACCATGAGTTCTTTTGCCATGATTTTCAGATTTCTTGTAATCTCTGAAATCTCCTGTACCCTGTTATCTATCTTTTTAGCACTGTTCATAAGCTGCAAGTAGTCGATAATTACAAGGTCCACGTCTTTTAGACGCCTTATTTTAGCCTTCATTTCGGGTACCGTAATACCCGGTGTATCATCAAAATACATTTCAGTTTTAGATAGCAGGTCTCCACTTTCTATCAGCCTTACCCACTCTTCGTCCGTAAGGTCACCTGTACGAAGTTTAGTACCACTTACAAGGGCTTCCGTTGAAAGTGTTCTTGCTCCAAGTTGCTCTCTTGACATCTCAAGAGAGAAAAAGGCAACCCTCTTTCCACAAACAACCGACGCATGTCTTGCAATATTTAGCGCAAAACTAGTTTTACCCATACCAGGTCTTGCTGCAAGTATGATAAGGTCAGAGCGGTTAAGTCCGGTAATTGTCGTGTCTAGGTCCTTAATACCCGTCGGTATACCTTTATACTTGTCCGCATCAACTGAGTTTAATATATCCAGTCTCTCAAAAGTTTGAAGCAAAACCTCGTTAATCCTTACAAGTCCCTCAACGCTTTTGCCTTGTCTTATATCAAAAATCTTTTGCTCGGCAGAGTCTAGAAGCGTAGAAGTAGTACCAGCGCCTTCACCCGCATCGTCAAGTATACCACGCGCGGCAAGTATTAGACTTCTAAGGTCATATTTATCTTTAACAATGTTTGCATACTGCGCGACATTTGAGATTGACGGAACAAGCTGAGCAAGACTCATCAGATATATTCTGCCCTCGTCGTCCTTTACAGAACCATTTTGGCGCAAGAAATCAGACACTGTGACAAGGTCAACAGCCTTTCCAGCCGTAAACATGTCAAGCATCGCCGAATAAATACCTCTATTTTGAACCTGATGAAAATACTCTGCCCTTGGCAAAATTTCAGCAACCGTATTTAAACAGTCAGGTTCTAAGAGTATCGCTCCCAAAACCGACTGTTCTGCTTCTAAGCTATAAGGCATAGCTAATCCTGGCACTGAAACCCCAGGGTATCCACTGTTATACTCCACTTTTTACTCCTGCTCACTGACCATTACAGACAGTTTTGCTGTAATGCCTGTGTAAAGTTTAATTTGTGCCTCATATGTTCCAAATGTCTTTATATCAAGTGCAAGGCTAATTTTTCTTTTGTCTATGTCTACACTAAATTGTTTTTTTATTTCCCCGGCAATTTCTTTTGATGTTACAGAACCAAAAAGCTTACCTGCTTTTCCTGCTTTTGCAAGTATTTTTAGTGTTTTTCCATCAAACTTCTCGGCGGTAGCCTTTGCTTCTTCCATCTCTGTTTTTATTTTAAACGCCTTAGATTGTTCGGCATTTTTAAGTTCATTCATCGCCTGTGCATTTGCCTCTTGCGCAAGTTTTTTAGGAAATAAAAAATTTCTTGCATATCCGTCTGAAGTATTTACTAGTTCGCCTTTTTTACCTAGCGATTTAACATCTTGTAATAATATAACTTTCATTTATCTTAAAACTCCTTAAATATTATTTTAATCTATCGTCATTTTCTTTTATGACATCAATTAACTCTTTTCTAACGTCAAACATGTCTTTATCTTTAACCTGCGCACCTGCCATTGTCAAATGGCCACCGCCGCCGAAGTTTTCTAGAATAACTTGTACGTTTATCTCGCCAAAACTTCTACCGGAAATATTTATGGCATTATTAGCTTCAAATAGCACAAAAGATGCCTTTACGCCTTGTATAGAGAGCAGTTCATCTGCAACTTGTGCCGCTGCAACTCTCGTGTTTTGTGTAAAGCCCTCTGCGCAAGACACCGCATAACCGTCGAAAATCTCTGCATTTGCAATTAGTTCTGATTTCTCTCTATATGTCGCAAAAGAATTCGCGAAAAGTTTTTTTACCTTTACAGTGTCTGCTCCCCTGCGCTTAAGAAGTGCCGCTGCCTCAAAAGTTCTAACACTAGTTTTTAACACAAAATTCTTAGTGTCGAGCATAATACCGGCAAGTAGTGCCTGTGCCTCTATATTTCCAATTGCATTTGCATCTATATACGGCGCAAGTTCGGCTACCATCTCTGATGCAGAACTCGCATATGGCTCATGATAGAAAATTATTGCATTTTTAATGTGTGTTACCATCATTCTATGATGGTCAATTACAACCACTGTTTTCGCCTGTTTTAATAGCTCTTCGCTCTCTACAAAAGAGAACGAATGTGTGTCTGTTATAACGAGTAAAGTCTTTGGCGTGATTTCACTTAAAGCCTCTTGAGGGCTTATAAAAACTTTACTATCAGGGTAGGCAGATATCATAGAATTTATCACAGGTGTCGCAAGACTTTGATTTTTATCTATGACTATATGCGATTGCTTAAGCAGTGCTTTTTTCGCTATCGCCCAAACACCTACACAAGAACCTACGCTGTCAAGGTCGGAGAATTTATGCCCCATTACAAGTACTTTATCACTCGCCTTTATTCTCTCGCTCAAAGAGCTTGCAATAACACGGGTTCTAACCTTATCTCTTTTTTCAACGCCTTTTGAAAGTCCACCGAAAAATTCGTACTTATTATCACTTTGCATAATAGTGACTTGGTCTCCGCCTCTGCCAAGTGACATATCAAGTGCTTGCCTTGCTAGTTTTTCGCTCTCCACTGCGGTGGGGGTGTTGGTGCCTATGCCCATGGAAATTGTTGCATTTATACCGTTTACACCTTCGATTTTTCTAACGCTATCCAAAACTTCAAAGCGTCTTTCTTTTGCCTTTTGTATATGAAATTCGTCTGTTATAACAAGATATCTTCCACCCGAGAGTTTACGCATAAAACCGCCCATAAACTCGCTTGACCAGTCACGAATTGCTCCCTCAACTTCAGAGGTTATTCTAGACTCATCGCCACCTGTTGCGTCTCTTATCACTTCTTCTCTATTATCAAAAGCGACAATTGCCACAACGGTTTTCTTGTTAGTATACTCTTTGTGAATTTCTTTTAGATAAGTGTCATCCACAAAGTAAAGCACATAACTGTCCTTAGTTTTCACACAGTAAACCGTATACTGTTTGCCGTTATACATTATATTGCTCTTTTTTTCGCCTTCAATTTGATTTATAGACTTAGGATTTAGATATTTTTCAATACTATCTCCTACCACCTTGCTTCCATTTAGTGCGATGTTTTTTAAAAAGCCCGCATTCGCCCATACTATGTCTGCATTAAGACCACACACAACTATGGGCAGTGCAAGTTCGTTTAGATAATATTCGTTTTGGGCAGTTAGCACCTTTGCAGAAGATTTTAAAGTCGTATTTATATACGACTGAAACTGTATTCTAAGGGTTAAAAATGAAACGGCAAAAAGCGTGGTGAGCCCTAGGTTTATGAAAAACCACGGACCTCTCCCATAGAAACTCCCAACAGTCATAATCGCCATAATAACAAGCGCCACAAGCATATATGGAGATGACACCCATACCTTCTTTTTCATCTTCTTCCCCCTTTTATTTTAAACCTCTAAAATTATAGGTAAAATCATTGGTCTACGCCTTGTTTTTTCATACAAATGTCTTGACAATGCGTCTTTTACTCTGGATTTAATTACATTCCATTCTTTAACGCCCTCGTCAACACAGTCTGAAATTGCCGCATGCGCAAGTTTTCGCACATTATCCATAAGAGCCTCTGATTCTCTTACATACACAAATCCTCTTGATACTATGTCAGGACCTGACATAATATATCTATCCGTAGAATTTATTGCACAAACCACTATAATCAGTCCATCTTCTCCAAGATGTTTTCTGTCTCTTAATACTATACTTCCTACGTCTCCTACACCTATTCCGTCAACCATTACGCTTCCAGCAGGCACATCTTCTGTAGGTTTAATAAAGTTTTCGTTTATCTCAAGCCCTTTTCCAATATCGCCTATGAATATATTTTCATTTGGCATACCCATACTTACCGCAAGCTTTGCATGTTTTATAAGGTGTTTTTGCTCTCCATGCACGGGGATAAAATATTTCGGCTTTGTAAGCGCGTGCATCATTTTAAGCTCTTCTTGGCATGCGTGTCCTGAAACATGCACTTCATACATAGATTCATAAACCACTTCACAACCACGTTTTAAAAGCTCATCAACAAGCGTACCAACTGTTTTCTCGTTTCCTGGGATAGGTTTTGCAGATATGATAATAAAGTCGTCTGTACCTACTTCAACCTGTCTGTGCTCGGCAAACGCCATTCTAGAAAGCGCCGCCATAGTCTCGCCCTGACTTCCAGTTGTAATAAGCACTATTTCGCCTTTTTTATATCTATTTATAACCGACAAGTCGACAATCAAGCCCTCGGGTACATTAAGATACCCAAGCTCTGATGCTATGGACATAACATTTAACATACTTCTTCCCGAAAGCGCAACTTTTCTTTTATGTTTTATTGCACAATTAATAATTTGTTGCACACGGCTTATATTTGATGCAAAAGTAGCAACTATTATCCTCTTTTCATCAGCTCTTGCAAAAAGAACTTCTAGGCTCTCTTTAACTTTTTGCTCTGTTTGGGTATAACCCGGTCTTTCGACATTTGTAGAGTCTGCCATAAGTGCAAGCACTCCGCTTTTTCCAAGCTCTGCAAATCTCGCTATGTCTATCATTTCACCATCGGGTGGAGTAAAGTCTACTTTAAAGTCGCCTGTGTGCACAATAGTTCCTGCAGGTGAGTGAATTGCAAGAGCAACTGCCGCCATAATTGAGTGGTTAACATGAATAAATTCAACATTAAAGCAACCAAATTTCTTAGTTTGCCCTGCTTCTACCTTATTAAGTTTTGCGCTTGATGCTAAATTATGCTCTTTCAGTTTGACTTCAATTAATCCCATAGCAAGCGAAGTTCCATAAATCGGCACATTAAATTTTTTCAAAAGATATGGTATCGAACCTATATGATCTTCGTGTCCGTGGGTAATGATTATTCCCCTTATTTTATCTTTATTCTTTTCAACAAATGTAAAATCCGGAATAACTAGGTCTATACCAAGCATGTCGTCGTTTGGGAACGCAAGTCCGCAGTCGACAATTATCATATCATCTTTACACTCAAATACTGTAAAGTTTTTTCCAATTTCATTAAGTCCGCCAAGAAAGTAAACTTTTACTGACGGTTTTTTTGATTTTGTATTTCTTTGATTTTTCCTTCTTTGAGGATTGTTTTTCTTATTGTTATTAAGTGTTTTCGTCGTATTTTTAGGCGTATTTAAAGTCTCTGTATTTTTTGTGTCAGCATTTTTGACGTCTTGATTTTTTTGCATATTTTGTGGTATTTGAAGTTTTGTATACTGAGTCAACTTATCGTCAGTCTTCTTTTTGGGTTCAGATGTTTTAGGCTTATGATTTTTTGGAGCACTTTTTTTAGCTTTCTCTACTTTTTCTACTTTTGCTTCATTTTTAACATCTGTAGGCTTATTTGTGCTAAAACGATTTAACGTTTGATCTTGTTGTTTTTCTTTAGTGTTTGATAATTTTTTTATACCATGTATTTTTTTCTCTGGCATTTATTTACCTTACCTTTCTTAAATTCTTTCTTACGTTCATATTTTGTACTATTTACTATTCCCATTAATTTACAATTTAATTATTTAAAGCAAAAGGCGAGTCTTTGCTTTTTTGATTTCTAGCGCAAGTAAAACTAATCCGAACATCTTTATACTCATATATTTTACATTTATTGTAAGATAAAGTCAAGTATATTGAAGCACACAGTAGCGTAAAAAACTTTTAAAGCTTCTTATTTTTACTAAAAATATGTTATTTATAAAAATTTTTTATTAAAATATTTTATTCCACTTGCAAAGTATACTATTTTAGTGTATATTTAGTGAGGAAGTTGAAATGATATTTCCGATACAACTGAAAGGAATTCAAATTTATGAGCAAATTAGTTTATGTTGATAATGCAGCAACCACTGCTATATCACCAGAAGTTTTAGATACTATGCTTCCGTTTTTAGCGGAAAATTATGGCAATCCGTCAAGCCTTTACACCTTGGGTGCGACATCGGCGGCTGCCATCGACACCGCAAGAGCACAAGTTGCAAAAGCAATAGGCGCCCTAGACCGAGAAATTTTCTTCACAGGTTGTGGCACAGAAAGCGACAACTGGGCAATAAAGAGCATGGCATATATGTTAAAGAAAAAAGGGAAAAACCACATAATCACAAGCAAATTTGAGCACCATGCGGTGCTTCATGTATGTGAAGCCTTGCAAAAAGACGGTTTTGAGATAACTTATCTTGATGTTTACGAAAATGGAGTTATAAGACCAGAAGACGTAAAAGCCTCTATTAAAGATACTACGGCACTTGTATCAATTATGTATGCAAATAACGAAATTGGAACAATTCAACCAATTTCAGAGATAGGCGCAATATGCAAAGAGCACGGCGTACTCTTCCACACTGATGCCGTACAGGCAATAGGCTGGGTGGACATTGATGTAAAGGCACAAAACATTGACTTGCTGTCTCTTAGCGGACACAAGCTTCACGCACCAAAGGGTGTCGGCGCACTTTACGCTAGAAAAGGCTTGGTTTTACAAAATCTACTTCACGGCGGAGCACAGGAAAAAGGCAAACGTGGTGGCACCGAGAATGTCGCGAGTATTGTAGCTCTTGGCAAGGCGATAGAGATTGCGTGTAGCGACATCAAGGCACGCACATCAAAAGTACAAGCCCTACGCGACAGACTTATCGAGGGTGTACTTAAAATAGAGCGCAGCAGATTAAACGGCGACAAAGAAAAAAGACTAGCCGGCAATGCAAACTTCTGTTTTGAGGGCATTGAGGGCGAATCTCTACTACTATTATTAGACTTTAAAGGAATTTGTGCATCTTCGGGCTCTGCCTGCACTAGCGGTTCACTTGATCCTAGCCACGTACTTTTATCAATTGGATTACCGCACGCAATAGCACATGGTTCTTTAAGAATTAGTTTTAGCGATGAAAACACAGTGGACGATGTAGACTACATCTTAAAAGAATTACCACCAATTATAGACAGACTTCGTAGCATGTCCCCTCTTTGGGATAAAATTGTTAAGGGTAATTAAATATAGGATAATTTTGAAAGGATAATTATTATGGCATACAGTAAAAAAGTAATGGAACATTTCGCAAATCCAAAAAATGTTGGAGAAATGGAAGACGCAAACGGCGTCGGTGAAGTCGGCAACGCAAAATGCGGAGACATCATGAGAATGTATATTAAAGTAGAAAACAATGTTATAGTAGATGCAAAGTTCATGACCTTTGGTTGTGGCGCCGCTATTGCCACGAGCAGTATGGCAACAGAGCTTGTAAAGGGTAAAACTATCGACGAGGCACTTAAAATGACAAATAGTGCTGTAACAGAAGCTTTAGACGGCCTACCAGCAGTTAAACTTCACTGTTCTGTACTTGCAGAGCAAGCGATAAAGGCCGCCCTTAGTGACTACTACAAAAGACAAGGTCTTGACCCTGTAATGTTTGTAGGAGAGCTAGAAGACGCACATGAACACGAAGAAGAGCTTGAATATGGTTGTAGCATAGTTTAATGCTTGACCAAATAATTAAAACCGTATCGCAAATGAAAGATTATCATTTGCGATACGGTTTTTTTGAAACATACAATCAAAAATCCGAAGCATTTCATGCAATTATTAATTTATCACTCGACTTCCAAAACCCAGCCGAATTTATCTTCTACTTTACCCACTTGTATTCCTGTTACAGTGTCGTAAAGTTTTTGGCTTAACTCTCCTATTGAGCCGTCTCCGATTGTCATTACATCGTCGCCATATCTAAGCGTGCCAACAGGTGAAATTACAGCCGCTGTGCCGCTTCCAAAGCATTCTTTTAGGCTTCCGTCTTTTGCAGCCGCTACAAGCTCGTCTACACAGATTTTTCTCTCTTCTACTTCCATGCCCCAACTTTTGCAAAGTTCTATACAAGACATTCTAGTAACACCAGGTAAAATACTTCCGCTAAGCGCAGGAGTCACAACTTTGTCGCCTATTTTAAAGAAAATATTCATAGCGCCTACTTCTTCAACATATTTTCTTTCAATTCCGTCAAGCCATAAAACTTGTGAATACCCCTCGTCGTGTGCCTTGTTTTGTGCCGCTAGGCTTGCAACGTAGTTTCCGCCTGTTTTAGCCTCTCCTATACCACCTTTTACAGCTCTTACATACTCGTCCTCAATCCAGATTTTAACAGGATTTAAACCACTTGCATAATAGGCACCTACAGGCGATAGAATCACCATAAATTTATATGTAAACGACGGTCTAACACCTAAGAATGGGTCTGTCGCTATAACAAAAGGTCTTACATAAAGTGATGTCCCCTCTGATTTTGGTATCCAGTCCTTTTCAAGTGCAACAAGTGTGGTCATTGCATTTAAAAAATCCTCTGCTGGAATTTCTGGTATACAAATTCTTCTGTTTGTGTTGTTTGCCCTCTCGATATTTTTATCTGGTCTAAACATTAACACCTTGCCGTTTTGTCCGTTATAGGCTTTTAAACCCTCAAACATCTCCTGTCCATAGTGGAAAACCATAGATGCAGGGTCCATAGACAGTGGTTGATACGGCATAATTTTAGCGTCGTGCCAACCTTTTTCCACGCTGTATTCCATTACAAACATATGGTCTGTAAAAATATTGCCAAAACCTAGTTTTGTTTCGTCAACTGGTTTCGCCTTTGGAGTAGTAGTTTTTTCTATACTGATATTAAGCATTGGTATCACTCTTTCTATAATTCTTTATTTAACAATTTTAGCACAGGAAAGCAGTAAATTGCAAGTGTTAAATTTGATTATGTTAAAAAACTTGATAATTAATTAATAATTATCAAGTAAGGTTCACGCCTTTGGCGTGTTTTTAATATAAATTTATACAAAGCAAAAAGGCGCCG
>CAYJIA010000021.1:8188-35850 GCA_964370115.1 uncultured Eubacteriales bacterium | reverse complement strand
TTCGGGCGAACACGCAGGTTCGCCCCTACGAATTTTGTGCATTATAACAATTATGCCACAGCCCCTTTTTTATATTCTCTCTATTGCTTTTTTTATCGCCATGGACATAAAGTACGCTCCAATTACAAGGACTATATCTTTTATTATATACGGCACCGAAACCAGTAATGCAGAAGAAAAAAGATCTCTTCCCATTAAAAGCGAAAATTGAACCACTCCAAATATATGGCAAACTAACAGACCACCGACACCCATCGATATACTTAGAATTTTATTCTTCAGCTTCACCCCTAAACCACATATTAGAGCCATCACTATAAATCCCCAAATAAATCCACCTGTCACACCTAGCATTACTCCAAAGCCACTAGCAAAGCCTGAAAATACCGGCAAGCCTATCGCTCCTAGTGCACAGTAAACAAGCACTGACAAGGTTCCGAACTTTGCACCTAAAACAAAACCGCACAGCGCAATTCCAAGTGGTTGTAGGCTTATTGGCACGCCTGTCAGCATTGGCACCGACACCATTGTAAGCACTACCGTTAGTGCCGCAAAAATTCCTGTAAGTATTAAATTAATTAACTTTTTTCTATCCATTGTTCTACTCATCATTTATCTCTCCCCAAAAAATCTTTTTGCAAATTAACTTCACCTGCCGAAAACAGAATTTTTTTCTTGTTTTCAAGTTCTATCTCTAGTCTAGCCTCGTCGTCTATGCCAAGCACTTTACCTTTACACATCTCGCCCTGATACTCAAAGCTGACGGTTTTGCCCGTTAGCAAAGATTTTTTCTTATAAATATCTAAAAACTGCCTGTCTGGCAATTTATTGTAGTATTCAAAAAACTTTTGGACTAATGAGGCTATTATACTTGAGCGTGCATTGTCTGGGCAATCTTTTTCATAGACACTACCTGCTATGTCCTTGATTTCGTCGGGAAATCCACCCTCTGGCAAGGTGACATTTATACCTATTCCAAGCACCGCATATTCGAGCATACCAGTTTCAAAATTTGTAGACGCCTCGGTTAAAATTCCCGATACTTTTTTGTTTTCTATATAAATATCGTTTACCCATTTAATTTTTGTTTCTCTATTTGAAATTTCTTCTATCGCCATGGCGACTGCCACCGCAGCTGTTGTAGTTATATATAGCGCATCTGATGCCGAAAACTTTGGCCTTAGTATAAGGCTTATATACGTCCCTGTTTTAGCTGGAGACTCAAACCGCCTACCCATTCGCCCTCTACCCTTGGTTTGCATATCGGCGACTATCAGCGTGCCCTCTTGCGCCCCTTTTGACGCTAAGTCTTTTGCCAAATCGTTTGTAGATGTTACTTCTTTATGCACAAATATCGGTGCACTGTAATTTCTTAGTAAAGCTTGTATGCTTTCCACTGAAATAGTATTGTTATTTGCCACAAGAGTATATCCTTTATTTGTGACAGCTTCGATTTTATGTCCGTCTTTTCTTAGTGTGTTTATTGCCTTCCACACCGAATTTCTAGTTACGCCAGTAAGATTTGCAAGCTCTTGTCCAGAAATCCACTCACCTTTACTTTCTTGTAATTGTTTTAATACTTCAAATTTAATCGCCATTTCCTCACCTCGCCTTATATTTAACCATATTTTACGTTTAATGTCAACTGTAAATTTGTTGCAGGGTGACAATCAAACAAATTGATAGTTGATAGCAGTTTTCACACCGCTACCAACTATCACTGACAAGCTAGAATTTTATTTTTTTAGCAAGTCTATTACTTCTTCTTTTTTTAGCACTTTTCCATAAGACACTACCTTGCCACCTACTACAAGCGCTGGTGTTGTCATTACGCCGTACGCTGCGATTTGCGCAAAGTCTGTCACGTGGTCAACAGTAGTATCCATTCCTAGCTCAGCAAGAGCCTCCACCGTTGCCGCTTCAAGCTCGTTGCATTTTGCACAACCAGAGCCCAAAACTTTTACATGTACTCCTGCAGTCTCGTCTTTTGACTCCACAGCTTTTGCAAAATCTGCACCGCCACAGCAACCAGCCTTAGCCTGTGCCGCCTTTTTAGCTTCAATCTCAGATGGTTTGCACATGCCACCGCAGTCACACTTTACCAATTTTTCTTTCTTTTTTCCAAAGCCAAATAATGCCATAATTAAATCCTCCAATATATTTTTAATATTTTATTTAAAAAGCTAGATAGAACATATAAAATCCTATAAGTGCTATCAGTATTCCCATAATAACTTTCACCACTGAACTTGCCTTGCCGTACTTCTCATTTTGTGATAATTTTTGAACAAAGCCAACAGAGGTACCACAAATTACCGCTAAAATCCCATGTCCTATCGAATAAAGCAGTAATAAAACTATTCCAAAAGCAAAGCTGTCGCTGCCTGCAACCACCGCTAAAAGGGCGATTAGCACGGGCGTTGAGCAGGGCGAAGAAAACACGCCACCTAAAATTCCAGCAATAAGTGCTCCTAAATATCCCTTTTTCTTGCTTCTCGATAAAAGGTAGCTTGATGGTATAATCTCGTAAATCCCCATAGTTTGTAGCGACATTAAAAGCATAACCACACCTAGTGCTATATACCACCAACTTGAGTAGTTGCCTATTAGAGTTCCTGCAATAGTCGCCATTATTCCGAGTGCTGTAAAGGTGATTGCAGTGCCAAGGGCAAATGTTATAGACAGTGAAAGTGCTCTTTTAGTCGTCTTTTGACCAGATGCTCCAACATATCCCACGACAAGCGGAACGCTTGACAGTGCGCATGGTGTAAAGGATGTAAGCACGCCAGCTAACAGTGCGAGCACAGGTGCCAGCCATACATTGCTTAAAATCAATTCCGATAGGCTTTCAAGTATAGCATCCATTTACCTAACCCCCATATCACTCAAAATAACTCTCATTTGCTCTTCTGTCAATCCACCTTGATGAACCGTAAATAAATGTTCTTCTGTATCGGGGTCTTGATACATTATAAGTTGCACGCCAACATCACCACTTGGAACATATGGTGTGCCATCAGCATTTATAAATATTTGTGTAGGTATAGTCATTACAGGATAACCTGTTGCTGCCTCAGGATATTTCCAAACGTCTACAAATTTTATATATGCCTTGCCCTGCATTTCTTCGTTCAATGTTAAAAGTACAGGAGCCATTTCAACACAGGGTATACATTCGTCTGCGCCAAAATCAATTATCGTTGGCAACCCCGAAACTTCCTTTATCTCCTGAGTTGAAGTGATATTAAGCGCACGTGGAACCAAATCTTCTCCACCGCTTAATACGCCACTTTGCATAACCCAAATTCCTGCCACTACAAGCACCATGACAACTGGTATGACTATTTTTATAATCTTACTGTTTTTCATTTTAATTCTCCTAAATCAATAAAAATTGAATTGCATTGAAAAAATATCCAACGGCTATAATTCCTAAAGCACAAATAATAATGAATGCTGCAAGTAATTTTGGTTTTACAGCTTTTCTTAGCATGATAAGCGATGGTAAGCTCAGTGTCGTTACCGACATCATAAATGCCAAAATTGTGCCTAGCTGTGCTCCTTTTGATAAAAGTGCTTCTGCAATTGGAATAGTTCCAAAAATGTCGGCATACATTGGAATTCCGACTACGGTTGCAAGTAATACTCCAAACGGATTGTTACTACCCAAAACCGTTTCAATTATGTCTTGTGGTATCCAGTTGTGTATAAAAGCGCCTATTCCGACACCTATTAAAATATAGAGTATAACTTTTTTAAATGTAGCAACAACTTGCTCTTTTGCGTATATTACTCTGTCTTTTTTACTAAGCTCTGGAGATGCTATATCCACACTGCCTGCATTTAAAACAAAGCTCTCAACATGCTTTTGCATACCGAATTTGTCAAGTAGCGTTCCACCTATTACCGCAATGGTAAGACCAAGTAAAACATAAATTATAGCGACATTTCCACCAAAAATACTCATGAGCAAGACTAAACTTCCAAGGTCTACCATGGGTGATGATATCAGAAAAGAGAATGTTACGCCCACTGGAAGTCCAGCGCTTGTAAAGCCCATAAACAACGGAATCGATGAGCAAGAGCAAAACGGTGTGACGGTTCCGAGTAAAGCAGAGACAATATTTGCCCATATACCTTTAAACCTGCTTAAAATCCTTTTGCTTCTCTCGGGAGGAAAATAACTTTGTATATAGGATATAATGAAAATCAAGCTACATAGCAGTACAACAATTTTTATTACGTCATAAATAAAAAACTGTACGCTGCCTCCTATTTGAGAGCTAATATCCAGCCCAAAAAACGTAAGCATATTTCCGATTAAATCATTGAGCCACTTCATTCCAAGAATTTGATTTTGAAAAAAGTCCCAAATCGATGCAAGCACTTCCAAGTTTACAACAACCTTTCTATAAATCAATTTTTTTTGATATGTAAGATAAAATTTAATTCGTCTACTGACGAAACTTCACATCAAATTTATTTGTTATGATATTATTATATGCAATAAAATGCAAAATGTCAACCATTAAATCAAAAAAAATTGATTAATTGGAATCGCTAAAGTTTTTGAAAAAAATTTAGTAAAACTTTTAATCAAAAAATCCGAAGGATTTTCACAACAATTCTCAATTCTCAATTCTCAATTATTCATTCTCAATTATTCATTAAAAAAGAGCCTTTCGGCTCTTTTCTTATTCGTGAACGCCTGTTATTAAAAACTCTACCCACTCTGCTATGTTTGTTGCGTGGTCGGCTATTCTTTCTAGATATTTTGCAACCATTAATATGTCGATTGCTTTTTCTCCGCTTATTGTCTCTGATTTTATTTGCTCAATGATGTCGCTTCTTACTTTTTTGAATAGTTTATCCACTATATCATCATAAGCAATTACACTTTCTGCAAGTTCCATATCAGATTTTACAAAAGACTCTATGGCTCTGTTTACCATATAAACAACTTCTTGTGCCATTTTCGCAACAGTTGGAATTGTCTCTGTGCTATCTGTTTGGTAAGATGCAAGATGTGCTATATCTCGTGCTTGGTCGCCTATACGCTCGATATCTGTAATCATTTTTAGTGATGCAGACACCACACGCAAGTCAGACGCAACCGGTTGTTGATGAAGCAGTAGGCTTAAGCAAGATCTCTCGATTTGCTTTTCTTTTTCGTCTATGTCCTTCTCAAGTTGTATTGCCATTTCAATGTTGTCATTATTTTTTTGGAAGAATGCGTCCACCGCAAGATTAATCGCTTTTTCACACATTGTTCCCATAAGTATAATTTCATTGTGAAGTTTTTCAAGTTCTATAATAAATTTATTTCTCATATTTCCTCCTATTAACCAAATCTACCTGTGATATATTCCTCTGTCCTCTTGTCTTTTGGATTTGAGAATATTTCATCTGTTGTATTCATCTCAACAACTTCTCCCAAAAGGAAAAACGCTGTCTTGTCTGAAATTCTAGCCGCTTGTTGCATGTTGTGGGTTACTATTGCTATAGTATATCTGCTTTTTAGCTCAGTTGCAAGGTCTTCTATTTTCAGAGTGGAAATTGGATCAAGTGCCGATGTCGGCTCGTCCATTAAAAGCACTTCTGGCTCTACTGCAAGTGCCCTTGCTATGCAAAGTCTTTGCTGTTGTCCGCCTGAAAAGCCTAGCGCATTTTTCTTTAGTCTATCCTTTGTTTCTTCCCAAATAGCCGCATCTCTCAAAGATTTTTCTACTATGTCATCAAGCTTTGATTTAGAGCGTATGCCATGTGTTCTAGGGCCAAAGGCTATGTTATCATACACACTCATAGGAAACGGATTAGGTTTTTGGAAAACCATGCCGACTCTTTTTCTTAAAAGGTTTACATCCATATTTCCATAAATATCCTCGCCGTCTAAAAGAAAACTACCTGTTATTTTACAACCCTCAACGAGGTCGTTCATTCTATTTATAGATTTAAGCAAGGTTGATTTACCGCAACCTGATGGCCCGATAAACGCTGTTATTTCATTTTTTTCTATGTTCAAATTAACATTTTTCAAGGCATGAAAATTGCCGTAATGCAAATCTACATTTGAAATTTCTAATATACTCATTATTTTGACCCCTTTGTTATTTTCTTTGCAAGTAAAGATGAAATTGCATTAATTCCTACTACAAATACAAGTAGGACTACCGCTGTGGCAGATGCTTGGTCTACGTGAAGACCCTCTGAGCTTAAGATATACATATGGACAGCCAAGGTTCTGCCAGAGGCAAAAGCGTCTGTCGCTATTCGCTCGCCCGTACCAGATGTAAATATCAGTGCTGCTGTCTCGCCCACTATACGACCTACTGAAAGTATTACGCCGGCTAGTATTCCAGGCACTGCTGATGGCAATATTATTCTGCCTATAGTTCTAACTTTTCCGGCGCCTAGTCCAAAGCTTCCTTCTCTAAATGAATCAGGAACCGACTTAAGTGCTTCTTCTGTTGTTCTTATAATTAGAGGTAAAATCATTATTGAAATAGTTAATATGCCTGCTAAAAAAGAGTAGCTCCACTTTAAAGTTGTAACAAATAGTAGATAGCCGAAAAGACCATATACTATTGATGGAATACCCGATAAAGTTTCGGTGGTAATTCTTATAAGTTCTACCAACTTACTGCCTCTTTTTGCGTATTCAACAAGATAAATCGCCGCGCCTATTCCTAGTGGAACCGCCACTAAAAGGCTAAAGAATATCATTAAAAGTGTATTGATAAGCGCCGGTGTCATCGAAACATTGTCCGAATTATACTCCCAAGCAAATAACTCAGGTGTTATATGTGGCACGCCTGTGACAAGTATATAACCTATTAGGAACAAACTAAACGACACTGCAACTAAAGTTGCTAAAAATACTAGTATTAATAAAATTAAGGATAAAGGATTATTTTTATAGGATATAAGTTTTTGTTTTAATGTTTGTTTGTTTATAGCTTTGGTCTTATTCATTATTTTTCGCTCCTCCTTTTAATCAGTGAGAAGGATAGATTTATTATTAAAATAAACACAAATAATACAACCGCTGTCGCTATAAGCGCTCTTTCGTGCAAACCAGTAGCATAAGACAGCTCTAGCACTATGTTCGTTGTAAGTGTTCTAACCTTATCTGTAAGTGCGTCAGGGATAAGCGGAGAGTTACCTGCAACCCAGATAACAGCCATAGTCTCGCCTATTGCACGACCTACGCCCAAAATAACGGCGGCAAGTATGCCTGATTTTGCAGCGGGAAGCACTGTGAAAAATATCGAACGCTCTTTTGACGCGCCAAGTGCTAAAGCACCCTCATAATAGCTGTCTGGAACTGCCCTAAGAGCCGACTCTGCAACGCCTATAATTGTAGGCAAAATCATCACACCCAAAAGTAGTGACGCCGTAAGAAGCGAAGTACCATTTCCTCCAAAATTCTCTCTTACAAACGGTACCATTACTATCATACCAAAAAAACCATATACGATAGATGGAATACCCGCAAGCAAGTCAATTATTGGTTTAAGCACTGCATATATTCTTTTAGGACAAAACTTCGCCATAAATATCGCTGTAAGCACACCGATTGGAACACCTACTACTATAGCTCCGACTGTTGCATAGATACTGCCGACTATCATCGGGAATATTCCATACATATCGCTGCCAGGTCTCCACTGTGTTCCAAATAGGAATTCTGTAATTCCTATCTCAAACATTGTTGGAAAACCACTTGCAAACATAAAAATACAAATAAGCGCAACCGATATAATTGATGCCGAAGCCGCAATAATAAAGAGTATTTTCATAAAGCGCTCGTTAAAAGTTTTCATTTCTCCACTCCCTTAGTAATCTCTTACATTACAAAAGAACCGACAATTCGAGTCGGCTCCTTTGTATTTTATTTTACAGTTTATATTACCACTCTGTTTTTGTTCCTAGATAAATCTCTGTAACTTCAGCAGATGTAATGTCTTCGATTGGGTTTTCTGTATTAACGATAACAGCAATACCGTCTTGTGCGATAACTGTGTTTGTTAGTTCAGCTAGCTCTTCGTCTTTTAATTCACGAGAAGCCATACCTAGATCAACTGTACCTGCCATAGCATCTTTCATACCAGATGATGAACCAGAAGCTGTGATTTCGATTACAACGTCAGGGTTGTGAACATTGTAAGCCTCTTTTAGTTTTTCCATTAGAGGAGAAACTGATGTAGAACCACTGATTTTGATTGTTCCGCTTAGGCCGCTTGCTTCGTATGCGCCTGTTGTTTCAACAGGGATAAAGCCTTCGCCCTCTGCAATAGCTTGTCCTTCTTCGCTTAGAACGAAAGCCATTAAATCGTCTACTAGTTCGTTCTCTGTGCCTGTTTTAACAGCAACATTGAAAGGTCTTGCAACTGCATATGTACCAGCTAGAATGTTTTCTGCTGTAGCTTCAACACCGTCAACTTTAACAGCTTTTACAGTATCATCTAGTGAACCTAGTGAAATGTAACCGATAGCTGCTGGATCTTGAGCAACACCTTGCATAACGCCATTTGTTGAGTTGATGAAGTTAGCATCTAGTGTAGTCATGTCGTTTCCGTCTGCGTCAACAACTTCCATAAGTTCTACGAAAGCACCACGTGTGCCTGAACCCTCTTCACGAGAATAAACTGAAATTGTTCCTAGGTCTGATGCCTCTGATTCTTCAGCAGTTGACTCTGAAGTTGATTCAGATGTTGACTCTGAAGCAGACTCTGATGAAGAGCCGTTATCGCTTGAACCACATGCAGCAAAACCTACTGCAACGATTGCTACACATAGTAGCATAGCTAGAATTTTTTTGATTTTCATAATTGTAACTCCTTTTAATACCTTAATGTTAAGTCGAATTTTACATGCCTTTCCTTGGCACAAACAGATAATACCTAAGTTATGTTAAATCTAAAATAGGCCTTATGTTAAATCTGCGTAAAATGTTTTACAGGCAAAAAAACTCAGATGACTATATATTTCATCTGAGTTAGTTCTTATTTAATATGTCTACAATTGGCTTTAGCTATATTGCGCTTACCATATCTTTCACATACTCTTCTACTTTTACAGGAGAGTCTTCACCGTAGTTCTTAATTAATTTAACAATAGCCGAGCCGACTATAACTCCATCTGCTTTTTCCGCCATTTTCTTTGCCTGCTCTGGTGTTGAAATTCCAAAACCTACAGATACAGGTAAATCTGTTACCTCTCTTACAAGTTTCACCATACTATCAATATCTGTTGCTATGTTTTGCCTTACACCTGTAACGCCCATAGAAGAAACGAGATATATAAAGCCACTTGCATCTTTTGCAACCATTTTTATTCTTTCCTTTGAAGTCGGCGCAATAAGTGATATGAAGCTTATTCCTTGCGCCTCAAAAATCTTAGAAAACTCTTCTTTTTCTTCGTAAGGCACGTCTGGCAAAATTATTCCACTCATGCCAATTTCATTACATTTTTTCGCAAATTTTTCTATTCCATAAGAATAAACAATATTTGCATATGTCATAAACACCAGTGGCACCTTTACATCAAGTGTCGCTACCATTTCAAAGATATTGTCGGTGGTAATATTATTGCTCAACGCACGCATGTTCGCCGATTGTATAACAACACCTTCGGCAGTGGGGTCAGAAAAAGGAATACCTAATTCAATTATACTCGCACCTGATTTTTCAAGTGTATAAATTAACTCTTTTGTTGTATTCAAATTCGGATCGCCACAAGTAATGAATGGTATAAATGCCTTTTTGTCTTTAAACGCTTTAGTTATTCTACTCATTCTGTAATTTCCTTTCCTTTGTATCTCGCAACAGATAAGCAATCCTTATCTCCTCTGCCTGATAAATTTATCACTATAACTTGATTTTTATTCATTTTAGGTGCAATTTTCATCGCGTGAGCTACTGCATGGGCACTTTCTATTGCCGGAATAATGCCCTCAACTCTTGACAAATATTCAAATGCCTCAACTGATTCATCATCAGTAATCGCCACATACTCTGCACGACCTATGTCGTGTAAATTTGCGTGTTCTGGTCCTATTCCTGGGTAATCGAGTCCAGCCGAAATTGAATACACAGGTGCAATTTGACCATACTCATCTTGACAGAAATAGCTCTTCATTCCGTGAAAAATTCCAAGTTTGCCTGTTGTTATCGTCGCTGCTGTGTCAGCAGTATCCACTCCTCTTCCTGCCGCCTCACAGCCAATAAGCTTTACGTCTTTATCCTCTATAAAGTTATAAAAAGCGCCTATAGCATTTGAGCCACCACCAATGCATGCAATGACTGCATCGGGTAATTTGCCCTCTTTTTCCATGCACTGCTCTTTGATTTCCTTTGAAATCACGGCTTGGAAATCTCTTACAATCGTCGGGAAGGGATGAGGACCCATCACTGAGCCAAGGACATAATGTGTATCTGAAACTCTTGAGGTCCATTCGCGCATAGTTTCTGAAACAGCATCTTTAAGTGTCGCCGTTCCACTGCCAACTGGGTTTACCTTCGCGCCTAAAAGTTCCATTTTATACACATTCAAAGATTGTCTTTCACAATCCTCCTTACCCATAAAAATTTCGCACTCCATTCCAAAAAGAGCCGCAGCAGTTGCTGTTGCAACACCGTGTTGACCTGCACCTGTTTCTGCTATGATTCTCGTTTTCCCCATTTTATGTGCCAAAAGAACTTGACCCAGCACATTATTGATTTTGTGCGAGCCTGTATGGTTTAGATCTTCTCTCTTTAAGTAAATTTTTGCTCCACCAAGATCCTCTGTCATTTTTTTTGCAAAATAGAGCCTTGATGGACGACCAGCATACTCGTTAAACAGCTCAGAAAGTTCCTTGTTAAACTCTTCATCATTTTTGTAAAATTCGTATGCCTTTTCAAGTTCAATTACGACATTCATTAAAGTTTCAGGTATATATTGACCACCGTGAACGCCAAATTTTGTTTCACTCATAGTTACTACTCCTCACTATATCTATTATCTCTTTTATTTTCTCAAAATTTTTCTTTTTTTCTATTTCAACACTACTGCTTAAATCAACTGCATATGGACTAAATTTATTTATAGCTGTTTTAATGTTTTTTGCGCTTATTCCACCTGCTAAAATAAATTTTTTATCAAAGCTTTCTATTATATCCCAATCAAAAACCTCACCTGTGCCATAACCATTATCAAGCAAAATCACATCAGCAGTACAATTCTTTGCATTAATTAAATCATTTGAATTGTTAATTTTAAAAGCTTTCCAGATTTCTGTGTTTTGCATCTTTTCGCGCAGTTTTTCAATAAACTCATTATCTTCATTTCCATGAAGCTGAATTATATCACAAATCCCAGTAAACTTCTTTATATATTCGATAGGCTCATTTACAAATACACACACAGATTTTATATTTTTATCAAGCTGTGAAATCAAAAATTTCGCGGTGTCAACGTTTATACTTCTATGACTTTTCGGAAAGTTAATTATAAATCCTGCAAAATCTGGTTTTGCGTTATTTACATACTCTATATCTATTTCACGAAAAAGACCACAAATTTTAATTTTGCTCATACTCATACTCCTTAATCGTTTGAATAAAGCATTTTATATTTTCACAACGCATCAGCGCCTCACCTATTAAAAGTGAATTTGCCGCATTTTCCACCAGCTTGATTCCATCTTCGGGCGTTAATATCCCGCTTTCAGCCACATAAATTGTATCACTTGGAATAAAATTTTTTAGCTGAGTGGAATTATCCAAATTCACAGTAAAGTCCTTTAAGTTTCGGTTGTTAACACCGATTATTCTAGCTCCACAATTTTTCGCAACTAAAATTTCTTCTTCGTCATGGGTTTCTACAAGTGCCGATATCCCTAATTTGTCACAAATTTCTAAATATTCTACAATTTGATTTTCACTTAAAATCGAAACTATTAGCAAGACTGCATCTGCACCCATAACTTTTGCTTGATATATTTGATATTCATCTACGGTAAAATCTTTTCTTAACATCGGCAGGTTTACCTTCTGTCTGATTTCTTTAAATATTTCATCACTACCTAAAAACCATTTTGGCTCGGTAAGCACAGATATGCAATTTGCCCCACTTTTTTCATATTCTATCGCTATATCTAAATATGGGAATTTTTCAGAAATAACACCCTTTGACGGCGAAGCTTTTTTCACTTCGCATATAAGGCTTGGAAAATCTTGTCTTAAAGCTTTTTCAAACCGAAAATCTCCTTTATCAATGCTTAATGCCTGTGTTTTCATATCATTTAAAGAAGTAGTTTTTTTATCCTCTAAGACTCTTATTTTAGAGGATTGTGCAAGTTCATCTAAAATCAACATTACCCCTCCTAACTATTTGATAGCTTGATAAATTCATCAAGTTTTGTCATAGCTTTTCCACTGTCTAAAATTTCTTCAATTTCTACAATTGCATCTTCTAAAGTTATACCATCTCTTGAAATATATAGAGCTGCTGCTGAGTTTAAAACTACTGCATCACGTTTTGCGCCCTGCTCTCCACATAAAATCCTTCTTGTAATTTCAGCGTTTTCTTGTGCTGTGCCCCCAAGCAAATCTGACTTGTCATTTAAGTAAAATCTATGTTCTGTCGGATTAATTTCGTAAGTTTTATACCAGCCGTTTCTAATTTCGCAAACCTTTGTAGGTGCAGAAACTGATATTTCATCCAATCCATCTGTCCCATACACTACCATGGCACGTTTAACGCCAAGCTTTGTTAGCACCTCTGCAAGTGGTTCAACGAGACTCTCATCATACACTCCCATTAGTTGCATACTCGCACCTAATGGGTTAGAAAGAGGGCCTAAAATATTAAAAATTGTTCGAACTCCTAGCTCTTTTCTTACAGGAGCTACATTCTTCATTGCACTGTGATAAAGTGGTGCAAAAAGGAAACAAATCCCTATATCCTCAAGCAATTGCATACTTTTTTCGGGTGTAATATTTATTTTCACGCCTAAAGCTTCCAAAACATCGGCAGAACCACATTTACTCGAGGCGGCTCTGTTGCCATGCTTTGCAACAGGAACTCCAGCACTTGCTAAAACTATTGCTGATGTTGTTGAAATATTAAATGAATTTGAGCTATCTCCACCTGTGCCAACAATTTCAAGAACATCTCTATCATTTAACAGTTTTGTCGCATGTGTACGCATGCTTCTTGCAGAAGCGACGATTTCATCAATAGTTTCACCTTTCATCGCAAGCGCTGTTAAATATGAGCCGATTTGAACATCTGATGTTTTTCCGCTCATGATTTCGTCCATTACATCATACGCCAAGTCCGGCGTCAAATTTTCCTTATTTAACAGTTTGACTATAGCTTCTTTAATCATGATTTACCTCCAAAAAATTCTTGATTATTGTTTTCCCACAAGGAGTTAGTATTGATTCTGGGTGAAACTGCACCCCGAAAACTGGATACTTGGTATGTTCAACTGCCATAATCTCGCCATCTTCTGTTATAGCTGTTATTGATAGTTCACTTGGCATAGTACTTTCAAGCGCCGCCAAAGAATGATATCTCGCCACCAAAACTTCGTCCTCTACACCTTTAAATAGTATGCTGTTTTTATGGGTAATTTTCGATTGCTTGCCATGCATAACCTCTTTTGCATAACTAATTGTCGCTCCGAATGATTCGCAAATCGATTGATGCCCTAAGCAAACTCCGAGCATAGGATATTTTGTATGAAGTTTTTTTATAACTTCAATGCAAACGCCTGCATCTTTAGGCCTTTTGGGCCCTGGGGATAAAATTATATGTGTGGGCGCCAATTCATCAATCTGCTCAACTGTCATTTCGTCATTCTTTATAACTTTCACATCAGGGTTTACCTCACCGATTGCTTGGTATAAGTTGTACGAAAAACTGTCGTAATTATCTATTATTAATACCATTTTCAACCCTCCAATACTGAAACTACAGATTTTGCTTTATTTATACATTCTTCGTATTCGCTTACAGGGTCAGAGTCCATCACAATCCCAGCACCTGAACGAATGAATATTTTATTTTTCTTCTTAAACGCAAGTCTTATTGCAATACAGGTATCAATATTTCCGTTAAAATCCAAATACCCGATAGCCCCCCCATAAACACCGCGTTTTTCATTTTCTAGCTCATCGATAATTTCCATGGCACGAATTTTCGGCGCCCCTGATAATGTTCCCGCTGGAAGAATCGCATCGACTGCATCTAGCGCGTCTTTATCATTTTTAACAATCCCTGTAACTGTCGAACCAATGTGCATAACCGTAGAGAACCTAAGCACTTTCATATATTCTTCTACATTAACTGTTCCAAACTCGCTAATTTTACCAATATCATTTCTACCCAAATCCACAAGCATATTATGCTCGGCTATCTCTTTTTTGTCAGCTAGTAATTCCTTTTCAAATATTAAATCTTCACACTGTGTCGTGCCTCTCTTTCGAGTGCCTGCCAGTGGATATGTCATCACTTTTTTATCGAGAACTTTCACCAAGGTTTCGGGAGAAGCTCCAGCCATTTCGATGTCATTACTTGAAAAATAGAACATATAGGGTGATGGATTTTGCTTTCTCAACTTTTCGTAAACATCAATGAGACTTCCTTTAAAGTCTGCGGAAAGCCTATTTGATAGTACAACTTGGAAAATGTCGCCTTCATAGATATATTTTTTCGCTTTTTCGACCATTTCACAAAATTCTTCTTTACTGAAAGTAGCTTTGAACTCAGATAAAAGTGTACCTTTTTCCTCTTTTGCAAGCTCTCCCGAAACCACCACTGCAACCATATTACGGATTTCGCTTAGCGCTTTATTATAATTCTTTTCAAGCTCGTCAGTTTTAATATTAACAATAAATATAAGTTTATTTTCAAAATTATCAATTGCAATAATTTTATTAAACAACATCAAATCGACATCGTTAAAATTCTCGTCATCATTTGCATTTAATTTCAGTTTTGGTATGCTGTATTTAATAAAGTCATAAGAGAAATAACCCACAAGTCCTCCCGTAAAAGGCGGCAGGCTCTCAATTTTTGGACTTTTATACTCATCTAAAATTTGTCTTATATATTTGTGTGGACTATTATCGTTAATTTCAAAAGAAAGTGCAGTATTTATCTTGATATGATTATCTTTTGCCGTTATTTCTAAAATAGGGTCGTATCCTAAAAAGCTGTATCGCCCGAGATTTTCTCTGTCCTCACAAGATTCTAAAATAAAAACGTTCTTACTGATATGCTTCAGTTTTTTATAAACATCCATCGTTTTTACATCCAACGCAATCGACAGTGTTACTGGAACTGACTTGTAATCGGTGCCGTTTAGCATCTCTTTCATTTGATTTAGGCTTGGATAATAGTCCATAGTAATTCCTCCATAAAATAATATTTTCCCATACAAAAACAAAAAGTCCTTGACAGAAATTAATCTGTCAAGGACGAGAATACAAAATACCCGCGGTACCACCTTGATTTGTGAATAAAACTTCACACACTCAGCGAAATGCTAACACACTTCCGACTACTTACGTAAGCCAACACGTCATAGAATACTCAAGGTTTCCCCCTTTGACTATGCCCTCAGCGGTCCATTTAATAAGCAGTTACTGTCAGGATCACACCACCCCCGACTCTCTGTGAGTTCTTTTCCTATTTTTATCTCCACTTCAACGGTTTATCATATTAAATTATATTCATGATAACACACTTTGCTACTATTGTCAATGCAAAAATTCAAATTTAGAAATATATCTGTCAGTATATTGTAAGAAATAAAGCGCCACTGCAAAACTGTATTGCAGTGGCGCTTAAAATTAAACTATATTATTGCTAAGTAAAAATAGTTTGAGTTGCTCAAAACTATCTTCTCTTAGAGCGTGTTCAAGATTGCATGCATCAAATGCGGCATTTTCTTCATCAATACCTATCGACATTAGAAAATCCTTAAAAAATTTATAACGTTCTATAACTTCTTTTGCCGATTTCTCGCCTTTTGCGGTAAATATGATATTTGATTTGCCATCTATATCAACAAGCTCTTCTTGCTCTAGTAAGTACACAGCACGACAAACACTTGCTCTTGAAATATTCATAAATCTCGCAAGCCTATCATATCCCAAGTAGCATAAGTAAGACTTCCTGCCCACTGTAAAACCTCACTGAAATCACTTGTTTTCGGTGAGGTTTTATCAATTGCCCAAGATACTCGACACCTATCTCCCCTTTCATAATTTTTTTGAATAACAAAGCCCATATGTGGCAAAATAAGCTCGTGGGAATTTAATCATTTTGTCTTTGCAAAATTAGACTAACAATCTGTCTAAAACGCCTTCCGAAAACAGATTGACTAATTTTTAACAAAGATTGACTAAAATTTAACAAAGTGATTAAAATAATCTTATCTATTTTGCATCTATATTTATTTATCAACATATAGTATAATTTATTCGAGGCAAAAACATTAACGAACGCAGGTTAGCTTTTGCTAACTTATGTGTAAAAAAAGGAAATGCAGAAAGGAAATAGTATATGACGTTTAATTTTACAAATTCATGGAAAGGCTTCAAAACAGGCAGATGGTGCAGTGTTGCAGTTGATGTCGGAGATTTTATTACACTCAACTATACTCCATATGATGGCGATGAAAACTTTTTATCACCTGCCGCAGATAGCACTAAAAAATTGTGGAAAAAAGTTACCGAGCTTAACAAGCAAGAAAGTGAAAAAAACGGTGTGCTGGAAATGGATAGCGATATTGTTTCTACCGTGACCTCGCATTCCCCAGGCTACCTTGATAAAGAACTCGAAACAATTGTTGGTTTTCAAACTGACAAACCTTTCAAACGTAGCTTTCAACCTTTCGGGGGAATCAGAACCGCAGTAAACGCCTGCTCTCAATACGGTTACGAAGTTCCCGAAAGCACTAAAGATATTTTTCTAAAATATCGTAAAACGCATAATGACGGAGTTTTTGATGTATATACAGACGAAATAAAACTTGCTCGAAAATCCGCAATTATAACAGGACTCCCCGATGCTTACGGCCGAGGACGAATAATCGGCGATTATCGTAGGATTGCCCTTTACGGCATAGATTTGCTCAAAGAGGATAAACGTGAGCAGTTTAAAACTGCACCGGAGCGCATGACCGAAGATAATATACGCTTGCGCGAGGAACTCTCCGAACAATACAGAGCCCTCGAGGAAATAAAGACTATGGCAGCCAGTTATGGATTTGATATATCTAAACCGGCATCAACAGCAAAAGAAGCCATACAGTGGCTATATTTTGGATATCTTGCAGCTATCAAAGAGCAAAACGGTGCTGCAATGAGCCTTGGTAGGGTATCTACTTTTTTAGATATCTTTATTGAGCGCGACCTAAAATTAGGTATTGCAACCGAAGATGAAATACAAGAGTATATTGACCATTTTGTAATGAAGCTACGCCTTGTTAAATTTGCTCGAACAGCTGATTACAACAACCTTTTCTCTGGAGATCCAACATGGGTTACCGAGTCGATTGGTGGTATGGCAACAGGAGGTAATCACATGGTTACAAAAACCTCCTACCGTTTCTTGCACACACTTGACACCTTGGGTGCCGCTCCAGAGCCAAACTTGACAGTTCTATGGTCATGGCGCTTACCTGCCAACTTTAAAAGTTACTGTGCAAAAATGTCGATAAAAACCTCTTCTATACAATACGAAAACGATGAGTTGATGCGAGAAATCCACGGACATGACTATGCAATAGCCTGCTGTGTATCCTCGATGAAGGTCGGCAAAGAAATGCAATTTTTCGGTGCAAGGGCAAACCTTGCAAAATGCCTGCTATATGCAATCAACGGCGGCGTAGATGAAAAACTAAAAATTCAGGTCGGTCCAAAATACCGTCCTGTGACAACGGAATATCTAGAGTATGATGATGTCGCGCAAAAATATGACGATATGCTAGAGTGGCTTGCGGGATTGTATGTTAATGCTCTCAATATAATCCATTATATGCACGACAAATACTGCTATGAGCGTGTGCAAATGGCTTTGCACGATAGAGATGTCAAGCGCTATTTCGCAACTGGTATTGCAGGACTTTCGGTTATAGCCGACTCGTTAAGCGCAATTAAATACGCCAAGGTAAAAGCAATTCGAGATGAAGATGGCCTTGTAGTTGATTACCAAGTTGAGGGAGATTATCCTAAATTCGGAAATAATGACGACAGAGTAGACAGTATAGCCACAGACATTATCCATACATTTATGGAAAAAATACGCAAATTCCACACCTACCGAAACGGCGTTCCCACCATGTCGATTTTAACCATCACTTCAAACGTGGTGTATGGTAAAAAAACAGGTAACACGCCTGACGGCAGAAAAGCCGGCGTACCATTTGCACCAGGTGCAAACCCAATGCACGGCAGAGACACCAGTGGAGCAGCAGCTTCACTAGCATCGGTTGCAAAACTACCGTTTGAAGATGCACTCGATGGCATTTCAGATACCTTCTCTATAGTCCCAGGCGCACTAGGCAAAGACGATCAGGTATTTTTCGGTGATTTCAATATAGATGATATCAGCATAGAGATAGGTGAAATTAAAGATTGCAACACTGGCAATTTTGCGTGTATGCAACCGAATGAAAATATTGACTAAAAGGAGATTTTATTATGGCAAGCAAACAACAAGTAGACAACCTCGTTGAATTACTCGACAGTTACACTAAAAAAGGTGGTCATCACCTTAATGTAAATGTTTTCACTAAGGAAACGCTTTTAGATGCGCAAAATCATCCTGAAAAGTATCCTCAACTAACAGTTCGTGTATCCGGATACGCGGTGAATTTTGTAAAACTTAACAAAGAGCAACAAGATGATATTATTTCACGAACATTTCACTCTAAATTATGAAAGCAGTCGATGGTTTTATTCACTCGTTTGACAGCTTTGGAACCGTAGACGGCCCAGGAATTCGGTTTGTAGTATTTTTACAGGGCTGTCCATTGCGTTGCCTATATTGTCATAATCCCGACACATGGAAAATAGGTTCGGGACGCATAATGTCAGTTGACGAGGTTATAAATAAATTTAATGAAACAAGTGAATTTACAAGAGGAGGTATCACCGTCACCGGCGGTGAGCCCCTTTTGCAAATTGACTTTGTGACAGAGCTTTTTAAACGTGCAAAATCTAGAGGTATCCATACCGCGTTAGATACCTCTGGAATTACATTTAATATACGAGACACCTCTCGTTTTGATGAACTTATGTCGGTAACCGACCTCGTGCTATTAGACATAAAGCACATTGATAAGAAGGCGCACGCTCTATTAACTGGCGTGGACAACAAACCGATATTACAATTTGCACAGTATCTCTCAGATATAAATAAAGACGTTTGGTTAAGGCATGTGATAATAAGAGATTATACGCTCGACGATACTTCTTTGTTTAAACTTGGGCTTTTTTTGGCAAAGTTAAAAAACATTAAAGCACTTGACTTTATCCCCTATCACTGCATGGGCGAAAACAAATATAGTCAACTGGATTTAAAATACCCTTTAGTGGGAGTACCTGCCACGAGCAACGAGCAGGTAGCTTATGCTTTAAAACAGGTTATGATTGGAATAAAGGTAGGAAAAAGAAATGGATTATAAAAATATGTTGAAAAGCATTTTAGCTGGCTTTTCGATATCACTTGCCGGTGTTGCATATCTTTCTGCCGATAGCTCCGTGGTAGGGTCTCTCTTGTTTTCAATGGGACTACTAGTTATCTATCTCTTTGACTGGAACTTATATACAGGAAAGTGTTGCTTCATACCAAGTGATGCAAAAACATATCTTCCAATAACTTTAGTAGCTTTTATAGGAAACCTTATTGGAACAGTATCGTTTGGATATGCGTTAAGATTAACCAATCTCGACATAATAAACCATGCCGAGGAAGCACTGGCGTCCAAACTTTCTCACAGCTATATTGAAGTGTTTGTATTGGCGATTTTTTGTGGCGTGATGATGAGCATTGCCGTGCTAGGATACAAAATACAAAAAGACGACTTCGGTCGATACATAATTGTTGCGCTTCCAATAGTAATATTTATAATGGCAAAATTTGAACATGTTGTTGCAAATATGTTTTATTTATCACTTGCTAATTCTTGGAACTTTGATACAGTTATTTTTATCGCAATCTGCGCAATCGGAAACTTGCTCGGATGCTGCATAATTCCTTTCCTCCATAGCAAAACAAAAACCTAATCAAAAAGCAAGACGATAGCAAAAAATAATTAGTTTGTCTAACTGTTTCTGATAAAAGCAAGTGCCAACTCAAGCACATATTGACAAAGGAAAAGCCTTTTCACTTCTATTTTGTGAAAAGGCTTTTTTAAAATTCTTTATTCCTCTGCGGATTTGGGCATAAAAACAACCGTATTATATCCTTTCCAATTAATTTGGTTAAGATTTAATACGGTTGTTAGGCTTTTACGCCTTAATTGCCCAGCGCATTTTTGTAGAACTTGCTCTTGTATTTTTTTTACATTCCTCGTCTGTAGGTCTTATAACATTTCTGGCAACATCGCTGTATATACCATTGTTTTTAAGCTCTTTAAAGCTTTTTTTCACTAATCTATCTTCCCCTGAATGAAAAGTTAAAATAGCTACTCTGCCATTTGGATTTAATATATCAGGCAATTTTTCTAAAAATGAATATAGAACTTCAAACTCGTTATTAACATCTATTCTCAAAGCCTGGAATGTTCTTTGACAAGATTTTTTTATAGTATGTTCCCTTTCTTTTTTAGGCAAATACTGTAATGCCTCTGTGATTATATCCTTAAGCTGTGTGGTAGTGCTTATTCCTTTATTGCGTTTAATATAACCCACAATCGCTCTTGAAATTTGCAGGGCATACGGCTCATCAGAATTTTCTATAAGCATTTGTTCTAGGTCTGCTTGTCGTATATTCCTTAATCTTTGTGATGCTGAAATGCCTTTTTCAGGGTTTAATCTCAAATCTAAAGCACCTTCTCTTTTAAAAGAAAAACCTCTTTCTGGATTATCTATTTGCATTGACGATACACCTAAATCTGCCAAAACAAAATCAAATTTGCCGGCTTCCTTAGCTACTAAATCAATATCTTTAAAATTAATGTTCTTTACCGTTAAAATATCTTCGCCAAAACCCTTATCTTCTAAACGTTTTTTTGTTTTAACTATTTCAATAGGATCAATATCTAAGGAATACATATGCCCCTGTCCATTTAAACATTTAAGCATTGCAGATGTATGCCCACCATAACCTAAAGTGGCATCTAAACCTTTTTGTCCAGGTTTAATATCTAAAAATTCTATTATTTCATCCACCATTATAGAAATGTGCATACCAGCTGGTGTATTGCCTTTACTTTTAATTTTCTCTATCACATCTCCGTATTTTTCAGGGTTATGTTCTTTATATTTTTCTTTAAAATTTTTGGGATGTGTGCCAGAATATCTCTTTCTTCTCTTGTGCACTTTATTTTCTTCAGTCATTTTTATCTCCTTTAAATAATCTCTGCTATAATAATACTACGTATGAGAAAAGAAATCAATTTTTTCGCAAAAATTTATTATCCGAAATGAACAAAAGCGTTCGAAAACAGTGCCGTTTTGAAACAGAAATCCCCCGCCTAAACTGAACAATACTGTTCAAATCAGGTGGGGGTTGTCATTATGGAAGGTATAACAGATTTGGATGTCTTTTTGTTTTTATATAGGGTTTGGACTCACATATTTCCTCCATATTAATTCGCTTTGCTACATTTCTTAGCACTCTCCTTGTTAAAATAAATCGCTGCGAGAAACTTCTTTTAACATTTTAGTTGTTTTTCTGATTTTTTCTTGTTAAAAACTATAATTGCAAACGTGCTAATTATTACACAAGCTAATAGCACAATTATAGCCCACATAGCACTTGCAATTCCTAGTACATCTCCTAAAGATCCCATGAGGTATCCGCTAACAGCTCCGCCTACACCTCCACAAGCGGAATACAAACCTATTGCTTGTTGTGTGTTTTTAGGCATAATCGAAGATATAATTGCAATTCCAGTCGGATATATAATAGAGAAAAACAGTCCTGACAGCGCTAATAAAACCGCGCTAAAATCATTTGCTATTATTCCAGCTGCAATGGCAGCCATCGCAAGTAGCGAGGCAAATATTATGCTTTTTTCATATCCAATACGATCAATAGCTACTCCGCCAAGTAGACGTCCAAGCATAACCAATAAGAAATATCCCGAAAGATACCCTGATGCTACTTCAAGAGATAAACCTTTTTGTGTGTTTAGAAATTCAACCATCCAGGTAATTATTCCAACTTCGCTAAAAACATATAAAAAGACCATTAACAGCAAAAATATGAGACTCTTATTTATTGACATCTTCTTTTTCCCATCTGCTTTTTCTATGCTTTCTTTCATTGGTTTTATTTCTTTTTTTCCAAAAGCTATAATTGATGTGAGTATAATCCCAACTACCAAAATTGGCATAACAGAAATATACGATACAGTCCAGCTTGCATTTGTCGCAAATAAAAACGAGCAGTAAAGTGGCATGAGCATTGAGCCTACACTGTGAAAAAGCGAAGTCCAGTTTAAATTTCTTCCTTTATTTTCTGGATCTGCCTCTACTACTAAGGAGTTGCCGGACACTGCGATAGCTCCACCTGCGACACCTGAAAAAAATGCACCTGTAAGTAAAATGGCTATTCCGCCTAAAATATATATGGAAATACCTATTAAAAAGAATCCTAAGCCCATTAGCAATACCTTTTTGCTACCTATTCTTTTAGCCAAGGCACCCATTACGAAAGTCGAAAGTATATATCCTATAAAGTATACCGTGACTATACTTCCACCGAGGGAATATGAAAGATTATTTTCCTCCACGACACTAGCAAGTGTAGCCGTCCTAAGACTTTCTATAGACCCATAAATTAAAAACGCAAAAAAGACAAGGAAAATTATAATTTTAGATTTTTTTGACGCCATATCCAAGCACTCACCTTTCACAATTTTTATTTTAATACGCTCACTATCACACCATCTTTATCGGGTTTTAAGTTTTCACCTATCTCTACGATAGTGATGCTATAGTTTGTTAAATTCTGTGACTTAATCTCGTACTTGTCACCCATGACGCTTACGCTTATGCTACCCACATTTCCGTCTTCATCATATACTTCACAGCTGTAATTACCCTCTTTAAGCCTATAAATCTTAAATTCTATATCCTCAAGCTTTGCGGTCGGTTTTCCCCCATTTTCACACATCGGAATAATAGAATTTTCTCTTATCATTAACGGAAGGCTTTTGTATCCGTGAATTTCCTCTATCCACTCACCTCCATTGTATTCTTTACCTGCAATTATGTTATACCATTTGCCCTTTGGCAAATAATAAATCGCCTTACTTTCATCGTTTAAGATAGGTGCGACAAGCAGTGAGTCACCCATCATGAACTGGCTGTCGATATAGCTGCAGTTTCTATCGTTTTCAAACTCTAGCACCATCGGCCTAAGCAGTGGAACACCTGTTTTTTTAGCATTATGCGATAGTGCATAATAATACGGTACTAATTTAAGTTTTAAATCAGTGAAAAATTCTAATACAGATACCGCTTCATCGTCGTAATGCCATGGCACTCTGTAGGATTTACTTCCATGAAGTCTACTATGAGAACTTAAAAGACCAAAAGCTGTCCATCTCTTATAAACATCAGGAGAAGATGCGTCTTCAAACCCTCCAAGGTCGTGGCTCCAATAAGCAAATCCACTTAGCGAAAGTGAAAGTCCGCCTCGCAAAGTTTCTTTCATTGATTGATAAGTAGACCAACAGTCTCCACCCCAATGTGTCGGAAATTTTTGACTGCCTGCCCAAGCCCCTCTTGCAAATACTATTGCCTCTTTCTCTCCCAGTTCTTCAACAAGTAAATTATATACAATTTCGTTGTACATATAGGCATAGCGGTTTCTCATTATAAGCGGGTCTGCTCCGCTGTGATAAACAATATCTTCTGTAGGTATTCTTTCGCCAAAGTCGGTTTTAAAGCAGTCAACTCCTGTTTTCAAGATATTTCTTAAATTTTCTTTATACCACTCGATGGCCTGTGGATTTGTTACATCTAGTATCGCATTGCCTGCCTGCCATTCATTTCTTTGGAAAACTCTGCCCTTTGTATTTTTAATAAAATATCCGTTTTCACAAGCAACTTTGAATAATTTTGATTTTTGCGCAAAGTAAGGATTAATCCACACGCAGGTTTTAATTCCCTTTTGATGAATACGCTCTATCATGCCACAAGGGTCTGGAAAAGCATCTGTGTCCCACTCAAAGTTGCACCATTCCATTTCTTTCATCCAAAAACAGTCGAAGTGAAAAACACTAAGCGGAATATTATTTTCAAGCATTCCATCTATAAAGCCCATAACTGTTTCCTCATTATAATCAGTGCTAAAAGAAGTTGAAAGCCACAGTCCTAGTGACCACAGCGGCACAAGCGGAGGCTTGCCTGTAAGCTCTGTGTATTTGCTTACTGTGGCTTTCATGTCATCTCCAGCAATAATGTAGTATTCTAAATATTCTCCGTTTACACTAAAACTCACGCGCCCTAGTCGTTCACTATCCACTTCAAATGAAACTTTACCGCTATTATTGACAAAAACTCCATAGCCTTTATCAGTCACATAAAACGGTATGTTTTTGTACGCTAAATCACTGTTTGTCCCGCTGTCTTCATTCCACATTTCTATGCATTGCCCGTTTTTTGCAAATGGGCCGAATCTCTCACCGAGCCCATACACATGCTCATCGACCTTTATATCCAGTTGATCTCTCATGTATGTATTGCCGTTTTGCGTAATGTGTCCACTAGATTTTTCGGCGCTTTTTGTAAGCGAATTACCTTTATATAAAAATTCATAGTTAAGGCTGTTATTTAAGTCTATCTTGACACTAAGTTCTCCACTTTTAAGTGTTAAATAATCTTCTTCATTCACTACTGTAGCAGGTATCTCCGGCAAAAACTCAGGATTTTTCTTATCATCTCCTGTGCCGATAAAGTGATATAGCTGAACTTTTATTATATTCTTTGCAGGTGTAGAAAACCTATATGTAAGCATAGGTCCATCAAGTGTTTCCCCTCTATGTGAAATTTTTCTCATAGGAGCATAACAGCTTATGCTTTTGTCGTCGGTATCATAGGCTCTTACCCTATTTGCGTTTATAATTTTAACATCATCTTTCAAAAACCATGTTCCGTGTGTGAATTTCATAACTTACATTTCCTTTCTTTGCTGAGCTTTACTTAATTTGACTTGAAATAATTTATTTGTTATAATTTTTGGTATAATTTAAATCGTTTTCTTGAAATGAGGTTGTCTTTTTGCTTGCTACTAATAATAAAAATCACCGAATTGATTACAAATTAGAAGAATCAAATAAATACGGAATTCATCATGGAAGTTCGCAGTTCCCACTTGCCATCTACGAAATCTCTAAAGACTGCGATAAAGGAGATTTCATAGTAAATATTCACTGGCATAATGAATACGAACTCTTGCTTGTTACAAATGGCCGTTTTAAAGCCATTGTAGACAATGAAACCTATTTTTTGAAAACGGGAGAAGCTATTTTTATACACTCTCATCAAGTGCATTCCTTTTTAGCCGATTGTGATAGCACTTGCTCGTATGAATCTATAGTCTTCGACATCTCGCTTCTTTCAGGCTTAAAATATCACACTGACCAAAGCTCGTTTATTTTGCCCTTAATTAGTGAGGAGCTTATTCTTCCAACTGTTTTTACCGATAAAAATCAATCCGAATTGCTTATTTTTGATTATGTAAAAACCATAATTCGCCTTTATAAGCAAGATAAAAATGCCAATATTTTAGAGATCAAAGCTTATCTTTACCTTCTTTTTTCGCTCTTGTTTAAATATGCCGATTCGCCCTCAAAGATTAGCCCGAAACAGCGTCGTAATACAGAACTTATAAAAAATGTTTTAATACACATAGAGGAAAACCTTGATAAACCTCTTACTACTCAAACTTTAAGCAAAAACTTATATTTAAGCAGTGAACACTTTTGTAGGCTGTTTAAAAGGGCAACTGGGCGCACACCTGTCGATTACATCAATAATCTAAAAATGAATAAAGCGGCTGAACTATTACAATCCGAAGATAAAAAGGTGATAGAAATTGCTTTTATGTTAGGCTTTAATAATCTCAGTCACTTCAACCGCCTTTTCAAACGATATATGAAAAAACTGCCTAAAGAGTATAAGCCCCAAAAATAATCTTTCTTTTTACTTTCTTATAAGAATTATAACACCGACATCTTCATCTAACTTACACTATCACGACAATAAACCTATACTATTCCGACATTTTATGGATTTTAGATATTTACAACTTGGCCTCCAAAAACGCCCTTCAATTATCCCCAATAATAAAAGTGCTGAAAACACCCCTAAAAAGGGTCATTTTCAGCACTTTTTGTGACAGCCACTCAAATGCGTCGCCGTTTTTAAGCATGTTTATGTCCAGTGCAACTTAAACGCAGGCGCAAAAAGTATAATTCTCTCTCGTGAATATGAAATTACATTTTATAGTAATAAAAAGCCGTATTATATCTTCTCCAATTAAATTGGTTCCGATATAATACGGCTTCTATACTTGATATTAGAATGTCATTCTTTGATTTGGTTGCTCGTCTTCGTCTTCATTTTTCTTTCTAATAAAGAACATAATCAAAACTTGAACTAAGGCAACAAGAGCAAATACTATACTCCACATATCAAATACTATCATAGGTTGTGTAAAGTCTTGTGTGATAAACAGTAGAATTACACTAAATACTGCTAGGACTAATAATACTAAACTTGTAATTAGACGTTTTTTATGTTTAGTTTCCTCTTCTTCAGTATTTTTATTTGCGTATTCGTTATCATCGTCTCTATTTTTCCTTGGTCTTACTATTAAGTAAATGATTGCTAGCACACAGGCTACTACTGTCATTATTAGGTCAAACAAGCTCCACGCTCCGCCACGGCCAACGCCATCGACAAGTTCAAATGGTGTTGCAGACATAGGCACGCCGTTTTCAACTATTATTACAGATTCATATACATCACCTTCAACAGCAGTCACTGTTATAACATGCTCGCCGTCTGGAAGCGTTGCTATGAAATCAGGATTGATAGTGAGTGTACCGTCTTCACCTATAGTGTAATCGTTTTCATCGAGCTCGTTTCCGCCAACTTCAACTTTTTCAGTTTCAATAGTACCTCCACCTGTTTCACCTTCGTCAGGCGGTAGTGGAATTGAGCTTGGCTCTGGGCTTGGCTCTGGAGTAGGTTCTGGGCTTGGTTCGACACTCGGTGTCGGTGTTTCACTTGGCACTACACTAGGCACTGGGAACGGTGTAGGTTCTGCTGTTGGCACCTGTGTAGGCTGTGTTGTCGGTACCGATGTAGGTCTCGGTGTAGGAACCGGTGCCGGTGTTGGATCTGGTGCCGGTGTCGGTGCTGGGGTCGGTGCTGGGGTCGGTGCTGGGGTTGGTGCTGGGGTCGAGGTTGGTTTTGCCA
>CAYJIA010000021.1:1425-8088 GCA_964370115.1 uncultured Eubacteriales bacterium | reverse complement strand
GTCGGTGCTGGGGTCGGTGCTGGGGTTGGTGCTGGGGTCGAGGTTGGTTTTGCCACCTCTTCCCAATTTGCTGTAAGTATTACATCACCTTTTGGCATAGTAAAGTTTGTATTACCACTTGTTATGTCTGTAAGTGTTATTGTAACTCCACTTGGTGTAGTTACTGTCCAACCTGTAAATGTGTAATCAGGTCTTGAACCTGCATCAATCACTACATTTACATTTGGCTGATACACACCGCTTCCGTCGTCTGTCACATTATATGTATTATTAACTGTTACATTAAACTCATAATAAGGTGTCAGTGTAATATCTTTTTCAACTATGTCTTCATCAAATTTCCAGAATTCTTCGTCAGGGTCTTTAATTCCGTCATCGTCTTTGTCTTCGAACCAACCTGATGGGTCTTTGCCTCCACTTGTTGGTGGATTTGTAGGCTCTGTTGCTTTTTCACCGTCTGGCACTTCTTCTGTTGAATGTTCAGTCTTTGCGTCCTCTTTTTCAAAAGTGACAGTGTGCTTCTCTACTACATCTGGAGTTAGAGTTAGCTCTTTATCAACAATTCCTGTCTCAAAGTTCCAGTATGGTTCATCTTCATCTTTCTGACCATCGCTATCAGTGTCCACAAACCAGCCTTTTATTGTTTCATCTTCTTCTAGTTTACCCTCTAATTGTGTATCATTTGGCTCACTAGTTTTTCCGCCGTGCTCCACTTCATCTGCTTTTAGTGTTTTATCTAAATCGCTTGGATCTTTAAATATAACTGGCCACTCAACATATGGATTTAACACAGTAAGGCTCTTTTCCGTTTCTGTCGGATTTGTTTCGCCCTTAAATGTCCAAAATTGTTCATCCTCATCTTTTTTGCCATTACCATTCAAATCTTCATACCAACCTTTAATATAAGTATTAGCACTTTCGTTTGTTAATTTTTCTATAGTTTTATCTACAGCCTCATTATATTCAACTGTCTTTTCATCAATTGGTTTTTTATCTTTATCTAAATCATTAAATATTACTTTTGCTACGATTTTATAAAGCCCTATATCTACAAAACCGTCTTCTACCTCTTGCAGTGTCAAGTTTTGTCCTGTAACACTCTTTAAATTCATTCCATCTTCAATATTTGCATAAAGTTTAATGCCTTCATCTAAAGGTAAATTGTTACTTTTATCTTTATATAAATGCTCTTCGCCAGTTAGATATGTTGTTATTCCATACCCGTCAACTATACCATTTAATTCCAGTTCAATTTCACTTTCACTAGGTTGAACTTTTACTGTATATCTACCATAGTCCCATTCAAAATTAGCAACTCTGCCTTCAGTTTCAGTTGCATTTTTATTGACTAAGGTAGCTGTTGGAATTTCATCTTGCAAAAAGGTGTCGCCACTATCAAAAAATCCATTCTTGTCGTCTTGTAGTTCGACAAAGCCTAAACCTGCAAGATCATACCAAATAAATGTAAATCCTACTGGAGTCGGAGGTGTAGGCTCTTCCCAAGCGTCCGTTGAGCTAACTTTGTACTTTGAATTTACTAGAACTGGAGTAGACTGCTTATCATCTCTTTCATAGACATCTACTGCCAAGGCTTTAAGTTCGAGTTCTAGGTATTTACTTGCCGTTGCTCCTGTACCTAATGCCCCTTCCGGTGGCATAGGCAAATCGCTTACAATAATTTTAACATTTTGAGCCTTATCCCAAGTTGTTTCCTGTGTTTGATTTTTATCTGTATAGTAGGTAATACTTGGATTCAAACTCTGCCAATCGCTAGGCAACATATCCCTTACATCGCCTCTAAAGTTCAGTTGCATCGCACCACTAGGCGTTGCGCTTGTAGGTAGTGTTATATTCAACTCATAACCACTAAACGCCGACACTCTATCTACAATAAGTTCTAGAACTAAATCATCAGATTCGTGTGCATAGTAATTAATATTCTTGTCTACAGTATAATCTGGCATCGCCCATCCATCGCTCGTCATGCTAACCTTACTAACATGATTTTTTTCGTCAATTATTCTAGGCCTAATCGTAAGTGACGTTGTAGCAGATCCAGTAATATTAACTTTTTGATCTTCAGGATAGCCGTTCTTCGCTTCTAGTTTCATCAACCTTTCTATCGGTGGATTTTCAAAACCATATACTGCATCAACCGCCGCTGTTAGTTTTTTTTCATCTTCTACAAAGCCTGACCCCTCGGCTACAATATAATCCATATAGTAAATGTTATCACCATCTGCATAAAGCATTGGTGCTATATCTAGATACGCCTCTAAGAATACTGCTTGAGCATCCGGATCTCGAGGACCTGTTAAAAAACTTCCCTTTGAAAAATATATATACCCTAAAGTGCTGTATCCTGTTATATCAAATTTTAGCCATCTTTCATACGATCCACCATTTTCAATAGTCATAACGGATATTTTTTCATTGTCTCCAATATACTCAAAATAATCTTCATTTACTCTTAGATAAATTGCCGATCCAGCTGGTAGTCTAGGTTGATTTGAGCTAGTGAAACCAGGAGTAGCTATATTGTAATATATATATATATTGCTATTAAGAATTTGGTCTTCATATTCACTGATCGGAAAAGCGTGTGAAGATGTTGATTTATTTGGTCCTATCGTTACAATTTGATTGTATTTAAATTGGGCAGATTCAGTAGTTTCTCGCACTCGTGGTGAACTCGGTGAAGTAAGTTTTACTGTAAGTGGCGCATCTATAACGCCTTTTTCATCTGCTAAATTCTCATTAACCGGAGGTAATCCTTCTGATACTGTCCTATAATCAGTGTAATTAAATACAAGCACATCATTATATCGATTGCCGTCATAACTTAAATTGCCTTTTTTTAACTGCCATGAACTAATCTCAAAGCGTAAAGATTTAAGATATTCACCTTCTGGTACACTTAAGTAATTATTCCTCGGGCCTGATGCAAAGAATTCAGTTCTCGATAAATCTGATGTTTTCATCGTCTTCGAAACTTCTTCTTCTTGAACATTAGTAGTATAATATGCTGTAATTACAGTATCATCTTCTATTAACTCAGCTCCTGTTCTCTGAAACCAAACCTCACGAATTAGCTCAATACTATTATCGCTTAATGTCTCAGCATCAATTACGACATCTTCATAAACTCTTGAATCAACTTCATTATATTGCGTATATAATCCTGTTGTCTCATCATAAATGGCTCCAAAAATATCTACCATTAGTAAAAATCCTTCTTTACCTCCATCATTCAATAAAGTCGGAACTTTCATAGCACTACTGGGATTGTAGTCTAGCCTTATCTGTAAATTATCGGGGTTTAATACTACTTCTTCATATTCCCACTTAAAGTCTATATCACTGTCATCGTTATGTGGAGAATCATCTTCAACTCTAACTCCTTCTTTTGTTGTAAAATATATGTCAGAAACTAACATATCTCCACCTTTAATATCAGACTCTACATTATACTCAGCGTCCATATTAAAACTTCCAACAAAATATCCTTTATTTATATTTAGTCTTTCATTGTCTTTACCCATACCATCATCACTAATTTGCAATTCAATTGCAACTACATCTTCAGGTATAGCCTCTATCGAAAAACCAATATTACAATCTTTATAGTTATCGCCATATGTTATATTTCCACTTTTTATTTCTCCGCCAGTTTTATTTAATAATCTATAACTTACAAAATCTTCTGTATATGAATCCATATAAAAATCTGTAACTTTATATGCATCAGATATTTCAGTTTCAGTACTTGAAAAATTTGCTGGGACTACAGGTAGCTCAACCGTGTACTTACCACCTTCATATTTTTCCATTAAATGCATATCATCAAAATCACTTATTGCAGGATCTAAATACGCCCTAGTTTCAAATACAAGTTCTGTATCAGTTTTGTTCACATAAACTTTAATATCATCTGTTTCAATCTCATGAATATCTTTTGTTGTAAAATCTGGAATGTTAATACTTATATCGCCGAGCGACACTGTTTTTTCATCAGCTATGCCCAACTGACTATATGATATTTGAGAGTCAGAGGCAAGCGGTGTAGTATAAACGCGCGGAATGTTTTTTTCTGTATCATTCAAAAAATCACGTGGCGTATGCTCACCGATGTAGCTAAACACAGTTGAGTATACTCCATTAGTCGGCCTTCTACTTAACCGAAACTGAACATACGGTTCTATTCCCGCACTTTCGATTAAAGAGCCTTCCATTAAATGTGCTTGACTACTCAACAAATTTGTACTTAATATCGCACCCGACGAAAGAGGGTTGTCTTCAAATTTTACACCATAGATTTTGGAATCGTTTGCACTTATATGATCATAATCCATGAAAGCTTCTGTATAATTACCTACACTATCATTTTTACCATCAGTTTGTATAAATGATTCTGGAGCATAAAGCTTAAACTTAAAATCAGTAATTGGTGCGTGATCTTCTGTATTAAACGTAGCTCTTAGATAGGTGTCCATTATCAAATACTCGTTATTTACTCTAAAATACACATTTCCATTTGGCGCAAGCCATAGACCACCATCACCAGAGCCTTTATACTCTTCTGGTTGTTTAAAATTTATATTTAAATCAACACCATCTTCAGATGCAGGATACACTGTAATATCATCTGCATCTAACAAATCTGTAGCAGGGTAAGAAACTGGCATATGCTGCCCTATGAATTCATAATCAGAAATATCTATGTTAAAATTCGGATTAGTATCATATACATCGTCAACTGCAAAACCAAATTTTATATCCTCTTTTAGCAGCACTGAACCTACTGCGGCGGCAACGGTTTCGATTTTATTATAATAATTCGTATATTCATAGCTATCTTTAAGTTGAATTGTAATGTCAACATTACCACCACCAGATGTAATTGCAGCACTAGGAATAGCATATGTGATTGCAGTTTCATCGCTATTTCTAGTTCCAGTAACGCCAGCTATATTCGGTGTACTATTTAGCTCAAATGGAAAATTAACTGCATCATATGGATTAATGTCAATCGTAATATATCGTGTTTCCGTGCCTGCAACACTACTATTAAAATGAACACGGTATGATAAATTTTTTCCGTTTTCTGTCGTGTATTTCCATTTTGTCACATCACCAATACCAGAATAAAAAGGTATACTATTGTTTGATATCCAAATTGAAGATTCATAAACTACTACTGAAAAATAAGGCAATTCAACATCCTGTGCAAGGCTGTATTTGTCCGTATCTATAGTTGTAGTATAAATGTAAGTCTGTGCACTATCAACATCAAATGGTTTATCTGGTGTCCATGTCACATTAATAGTTTCATTTTCACCGCTTTCGAGTGATAACTGCAATTGCGCTGGTATTTTCACAGTAGCCGAGGTACTACCTTTTTTAATATTTTGCAATTTAACAGTTGTGTCTAATGCTGTAATATTAGTTATAACTTTAGTCACTACCACAACTGTAATACTTGGTATAATCACGCCATCTGCAAATGCATATTCTGCCTCATCAACACTTGCAGTGTAAGTATATGTTCCCACTGCGCTCGCATCGAAAGTTTCATCGGGCGTCCATGTCACAGCAATCGAACTGCTTGTGTTTCCTTCAAAAGTTACTTCGAGCTCAGGTAAAGTAGGAACTACCTCCGAATCAACCGTAATGGTTTGTTGCTTTACATCATCTGCCAATTCAGCCACATCAATTATAGTTCTCGTTGTCGACTTTGGTGCTGGCGCAGGTTGTGTTTGCTGTTGCGGTTGAAGAACCACTGTAATGCTAGGTAGCATTACACCTTCTGCCAATAGATATGTAGTTGCATCTAAAGTTGCGCTATATGTGTATGTACCCTCTGCATTTGCATCAAATGCAACGTCAGGTGTCCACACTACATCTACAGTTCTGTTGCGCCATCGCTTAGCACAACTTCAAGTGCAGGAAGCACAGGAAGCACACCACTACCTACTGTAATGTTTTGAATCTCTACATCACTTTGTAATGCTGTTATACTTGCCACTGTCTTAATTGTAGTTTGTGGCACCACAGCTGCCTCTACAGTCACCGTAAAGTTCGGTAACGTTACACCTTCAGCCAAGCTATACTTTGTTTCGTCTATAGCTGCACTATATGTATAAATGCCCGCTGCATTTACATCAAATGCAGTATTTGGTGTCCACGTTACATCTATGCTTTCCGTCGTCCCATCTGCATAGGTAACGTCTACTTTAGGTAGATTTACCGCCTTGTCACTACCTTGAGCAATTGTCTGCGCCTCTTCTCCTTGATTCAAGCTTGCGCTTGTTATAACCAATATCTGTGGCGGCTGTTCATTTCCGCTTTCAGAACCCTCTACAATTGGTACTATCTCACCCGTTGTGGCGCTTACCATTGAGAGTGGTTGGACTACAACGCTTGCCATCATCAAAACAGATAACATCGTTGCTACAAGTCTTTTTCTTAGTTTCATTTTGACCTCCATTTTTTTCAATGCTGTTGTGTCTCGTATATACTTTAATAGTACTCCTCATTAAGTATATTGTCAATCAATTAATAAAAATATTCTCATCAAATGTAAATTGATTTCATCTTAAAATTTGCACCAATATAAGGATACATCTCAAGCAAAAAAGGTTCACGGTTTTTTAAAAATTTTTT